>NZ_JAHGAC010000030.1:0-47530 GCF_030248355.1 Vibrio sp. B172a
AAGGAGCCAATTGGCTCCTTTTCTCTTTCCACTAAACGCGAATATCAGCGCTTAGCTAACACTCTAAGCTTACAGCTTGAAGCGATTGATCTCTTGCTCTAGCTCATGAGAAAGCTCAGACAAATGCGCCGCTTGCTCTGCCGCTTGGTGCGCTTCAACAGAAAGCTCGTTAGACACGTCACGAATGCCTTCAGTGTTACGAGTGATTTCCGTTGTCACAGACGCTTGCTCTTCCGCTGCAGACGCAATTTGCGTTGCCATATCGCTGATACGCTCTACCGCTAAGTGAATTTGAGTAAGGCTCACTGCTGCTGAGTTTGCATCATCAACGCTGGTGTCTGCTAGACGACGACTGTCATCCATAATACCGACCGCTTTCGCTGTTGTGCCTTGTAGCATCTCAATCGTTTCTTGAATCTCTTGAGTAGAAGCATGAGTACGTTGGCTCAGAACACGAACTTCATCCGCCACTACCGCAAAACCACGACCTTGCTCACCCGCACGCGCCGCTTCGATAGCTGCGTTTAGTGCTAGCAGGTTAGTTTGCTCTGCGATGCCTTGGATAGTCGAAAGAATCGTATTAATTGCGTTACCGTGTGCTTCCAGCTCTTGGATCACGTTGGTTGCTACTTGTACTTCTTGCGCTAGGTTTTGGATAGAGCCTTGCGTTTGAGTAACTTGGCCAGAACCGTGAACACATGCTTGAACCGCTTCTTCAGAGCTTGATGCTGTGTTATCTGCGTTGCCTGCAATCTCTTGTGTCGCTGCTGCCATTTCGTTAACAGCCGTCGCGACCATGTTGATTTCGTCTTGCTGGTAAGAAATACGCTGACTACGCTCTTCAGCTTGTTGAGCCGTTGTGCGTGCTTGCTCAGAAAGTGCCGATGATACATGGCTTAACTTGGTTACCATCGTGTGCATATTGCCCACAAAGCGGTTGAAGTTGTCTGCCAGTTTACCGACTTCATCATCACTGCGCGGTTCAAGACGTTGCGTTAGGTCACCTTCACCCGATGCAATCTCTTCAAGCGCTTGTGATACTCGGCCAAGGTCGCGGAACAAGAAGCCCACTAGCCAAGATACGGCCACAATCACCACGATCGTAATCAGTACCGCAGTAATCAGCATTTCACGTAGCAGTTGCGCGTGGCTTGCTTCTTCTGTCGCGCGGTCCATTTCAATCGCAAACATCCAGTTTGTACCAGGTACTTTACTGAAGTAATAAAGCTTGTCTTTGCCCTGAATGGTTGCCGTTTCAATTGAACCCGTGTTTGCTGCACGTTCAATAGAATCTTTCGTAAATTCTTTAGATAGGTCAGTGATTGGCTTAAGCGTTAAACTTTTGTTTGGATGCGCAAGGAAAGTTCCGTCATTCATGTCGATCAGCATTGCATGCGCATTTTCACCCGCATCTAAACTGATAACGTCATTGATCAACTGATCAATCAGAACGTCGGCACCAACAACACCAACAAACTTACCGTTTTTCATTACAGGTTCTGCAATGGTAACCAGTAGCGCGTTAGTGATCGCATCTTGGTAAGCTTCAGTGATGATCTGCTTACCTGCTGCATTTGCATCTTTGTACCAAGGGCGAGTACGAGGATCATAGTCTGCACGGTTACGTTCTGGATGAGAACGGTACATGCCACCTTCCGGAGTACCTAGGAAGATATCGTCAAAGCCCCCCGCTTTGCGCGCTTGTTGTAAGAAAGGCACCACGTCTTGCTCTGTTGAGTAGTCGTTGAAAGCCGTTGCAATGTCTTTGCGAATCGAAACCCAGTCAGAAATACCTTCTGATGCTGCGTTACTTAGGCTTTGTGCGCGTGAATAGACACCTGAACGCGTCTGATCAAACAATTGACCAGCCGACAGCCAAGTCAGTGCTGTTGCCATCACTACAACAGCAGATAGGCTTGCGCCAATTAGCTTTTGTTTTAATGATAATTTCATAATTATTATAAGAGGTTGGGAGAACAGTTAAGGTGGCTGAATATTACACATTTCTGACAAAGTAATCACGAAGATTATTCACAAAATTAAGACAATAACCTGTTGTAAAATAAAGAATTTACTTCGTCATTTTTTTGGCAAGCGTCAGAAAAATCGCACAAAAAAAGCCAGCATTCCGCTGGCTTTTTAACTCGTTAATATCTAACGATATTTATAAATCACATCAATTACTGACGTTCTGTTCTCATGCCCATCAATAGGCTGACACACATTGCAAGCAAAACGAATGTGAATGGTAACGCGGTAGAGATAGCACCAGCCTGCAGCGCTTGAACCGCTTCTGAACCACCAATCCACAATAGTGCAACCGCAATCGCACCTTCCATAAATGCCCAGAATACACGTTGTAGAACTGGCGCATCCACTTTACCACCAGCAGTAATACTGTCGATAACCAGTGAGCCAGAGTCCGATGAAGTGATGAAGAATACCAATACCAACACAACAGCAATGATAGACAGCATGTTACCGAATGGCAGAACATCAAACATTTGGAACATCGCTAGTGATACGTCAGTTAGACCGTTTGCACCTAGCTCACCCACATTGTTGATCACTTGATCGATAGCTAGACCACCGAATACTGACATCCAAATTAGTGTTACCGCTGTAGGAACAATCAGTACTGCCGTGATGAATTCACGAACCGTACGGCCACGAGATACGCGAGCAATGAACATACCTACGAATGGTGACCATGAAATCCACCAAGCCCAGTAGAATACTGTCCAACCTTGGAACCAAGCTTCGTCAGTACGACCAAACGGGTTACTCAGTGGAACCAAGTTTTCTATGTACGCCATGAAGGTTGTAGGAATTGAACCTAAGCTCACTGCCCAACCAATCAAACCCACAAGGATAAGCAGTAGGAATGCAATAACCATGTTGATGTTACTGATGACCTTTACACCACCATCGATACCACGGATTACCGAAACAACCGCAAGTAACGTCACAATCGTAATAACGACGATCTGTAGGCCTAGACCCGGCTCCACACCAAACACGTGGTGAATACCACTCGCTGCTTGTTGCGCACCAAGACCTAGAGACGTTGCAAGACCAAATAGCGTTGCTAGTACTGCAAGGATATCAACAATATGACCAGCCCAACCCCACGCGCGATCGCCCAACAATGGGTAGAAGATCGAACGCATAGAAAGCGGAAGGCCTTTGTTGTAAGTAAAGAAAGCTAATGAAAGTGCTACGACACCGTAGATTGCCCATGGGTGTAGACCCCAGTGGAACATTGTCGCGCCCAGTGCAAGCTTTGCAGCCTCTGGGGTATTGGCTTCAACACCGAGAGGCGTTTCGTACCAACCAGTGAAGTAAGCTACAGGCTCTGCCACACTCCAGAACATCAAACCGATACCCATGCCTGCCGCGAATAACATCGCAAGCCAAGACATGAAAGAGTAATCTGCTACCGCATCTTTACCACCAAGGCGAATCTTACCCATTGGTGACACAATCAAAGCTAAACAGAAGATTACGAAGATGTTGCCTGAAAGGATGAACAGCCAGTCAAATGAGCTAATGATTTTTAGCTTAATGCCATCCAACGCTGTTTTTGCGGTATGTGCATCAAGCACCAACGCCGCGATAAGAAATAGTGCAATGAAACCAGCACTGATACCAAAAACAGGATTATGTACGTCAAAACCCCATTTCTGGACGTTGTCTTGACCAACCGTATAGTCGGTACTGTCGATACTGTACTTATCTATACCTTTTGTCATTGTTCCTCTCTTTTGTGTTCTAGTTTTTCGGCAGCAAACCAAAAATTCATTCGAACACGATACATTTTATTTTCCATGAAAGTGGAAGATCCTACCATTTGAGGCGTTTTTGTCTATCTTTTGCTGATAAAAAATCCAATAACTTACTTTTCAATCAGAAAAATCCACCAAAAAAAGCGAAAACAACCACGACAATAATTAGACCACAAACATTTATTACTATAATAATTCTAGCCGTTACTTTTTTACCCGCCGAATACCCTTAAAAACAATAAGGAGAGCCAAGGCAAATAATTGAAAATTGGTGTTGCGATCCCTAACTAAGCCCTTTTAATAACAACGCTTTTGAGTTAGTGTCGCCTCGTTACATGATCCCTTAATGACTGGATTACGAAATTGGAAAAGTACGAAGAAGTCTTGGTCTCGATTCGTCAGATCATCCGCGCTATTGATTTACATTCAAAGAAGTTGAGCAAAGAGTCTGGTTTGACGGCTCCTCAGCTGATTCTAATGCGTGCTATTAGTGAACTTGATAATGTCACTATCAAGCAATTGTCTAGCCATACCAACATGAGTCAGGCAACGGCTACGACTATCCTTGACCGTTTAGAGCGCAATCAACTTGTCGAACGACGCCGCAGCGTAGAAGACAAGCGTAAAGTTCATGCTGTCTTGACGGAAAAAGGCCAAGAAGCGCTTAAACAAGCTCCGACGCCATTGCAAGAGCACTTCATCAGTCGCTTCCAAAAGCTTGAAGAGTGGGAACAAAGCTTGCTGCTATCTTCTGTTCAGCGCATCTCTACCATGATGAACGCAGAAGACATCGATGTTGCGCCAATGCTTGAACTAGGCAGCATCACTAAACCAGAATAAGCTTCTCTGTGCGCTCATGACTCCCATCCGTGATGAGCGCGTTTGCCCTTCTCTTACTCAATCAACCCTGTTTCAAACGCATATTTCGCTAACTCAGCGGTCGAATGTAAGTCCAGCTTGTGTTTGATGTTGTGACGATGCGTTTCCACCGTTCGATAACTAATATCCAAAAGCGTAGCAATCTTTTTACTACTATTCCCCTGTGCGACTAATTTAAGTACTGCTTCTTCGCGGCGACTCAGTGGATTGGGCTTTTGTGCCGCAGGTACAACATCTTGAGTAAACAGGGTCTGCGTGACAGATTCACAAAAATACGTCGAACCTTGATTCACGGTTTTAATCGCTTGAACCATCTTGTCGGCTGAGATTTCTTTCAACATATAACCGACTGCTCCGGCTTGCATCACCTTCATGATGTATTCGCGATTGTCGTGCATAGTCAGCATCAGAATTTTACTTTCCGGGCGTTCTTCCTTAATCACGCCTGTGGCTTCTATCCCATTCATAATTGGCATGCTGATATCCATTAAGATGACATCCGGGTTGAGCACTTTTGACACTTCAATGGCCTCAAGCCCATTGCTTGCTGTGCCGATCACATCAATGTCAGGTTCCAATTCCAGACGCGCCATAAACCCATCCAGTACAACCTGATGATCGTCCACAATCACCACACTAATTGGTTTATCCATAAACTAATCCATCCAAATCTAACAATACGGTGATTTCCGTCCCCAACCCTGGTTCGCTCATCAATTCAAACTCGCCGCCAATAAACTCCACACGCTCACGCATGTTACGCAGGCCAATCCCTTGGCGGTGTACCGATTGATTGACCATAAAGCCAATACCGTCGTCCCGTATCAGTAATTGCAGCATATTGCCCATTTTTTGCAAAATAACGGTGACCTTTTTTGCCTTGGCGTGTTTTTCAATATTGTTCAACGATTCCTGAGCAACGCGATATAGCGTGGTCGCCACTTCCGATTTCAGCTTAACCTGACCGGTATCGAAATGACTGTCGATGTCCATACCAGAATGGGAATGAAAGTCCTGCAATAACGTAGAAAGCGCCGCCTCTAGGCCGATGTCATCCAAGGCGCTCGGGCGAAGTTGATGGGAGATATGACGCACTTCATTAATTGCGGTGATCAACGAGCGCTGTGATTTGTCGAGGTGGGATTTAAGCTTTTCATCTTCAATACGATGCCCCATCAAATCGAGATGGCATTTACTTGAAACCAACAACTGATTGATACCATCATGCAGCTCTCTCGCTAGGTGCTTTTTCTCATCCTCTTGGAACATCACCGTTTTGTGCGCCAGTTCTTTAAGGTTTTTATCCGCTAAGCGATGTTCATGGAGGTTGATAGCGAGGGTTAAAACAATGATCACGGCGACCGTCACAACCAAAATCACAACTACGGTAAAGAAAGTCGTCTCGATATTCTGATTCACCGCAGCGCGCATGTTGGCAACTTCACGGCTCACATCCTCTATGTACAACCCCGTTCCAATCATCCATTCCCATTTATCAAGCCATGCCGCGTAGCTTAACTTAGGCACGACTTCACCTGTGGAGGGCTTCTGCCAAAGATATTGATGGAAACCGCCGCCAAGTTGAGCTTGATAAAGTAGCGCCTCAATCAGGTGATCGCCGTTTTCATCTTGAATGTGAAGTAAGTTCTGCCCCACGAGATCAGGCAATATCGGATGAACTAGATTCGTGCCGTGTTTATCGTAAGCGAAGAAGTAACCATCTGAGCCATAGCGAAGGCGATTGAGAATGGCTTTTACACGTTCTTTGGCAACATGCTCGTCGATAGTAGAGTCGTTATAGATGTGAGAAATAGCATCGAAAGCCAGATCAACGGTATCTTTCAATGCCACTTCTTTTGATTGGATCAGACTTTGGTGAAAGATCTCCACTTCACGTTGACCCAACGTTTTCGCTTGGTAGATGGAAATCCAACTGATGCTTGCTGACACCAACACCACCGGGATCAATGCCAGCAAGATTAATTTGGCTTTGAGAGGCATCCCTTTCCTCCAATGAAACGCTGATTAGCTTAATAACTAATCAGCTTAACAACTTGTCTCAAAAGGTAAAAACTCTCAGGTCACAAAAACTTCGTTCACCGATGACATCATGGCTTTTATGACATGCCGTAAAAGCCAGGGAAGAACAACAGGGAAGCCAGAACCACGATTTGAATCGCGATAAATGGCATAACGCCTCGATAGATATCACGAGTTGTCACACCCGTTGGTGCTACACCTTTCAAATAGAACAAGCTAAATCCAAATGGTGGTGTGAGGAATGAGGTTTGTAGGTTCATGGCAATCAAAATCGCAAACCACGTCATGTTGATACCCATTAACTCAGCCACAGGCGCAATGATCGGCACGATGATGAAACAGATCTCTACAAAGTCGATAAAGAAACCGAGAATAAGAATCACCAACATGGTAATGATCAAAAAGCCCCACTTCTCGCCTGGAAGCTCTAGCATCCACTCTTCTACCAAGTAGTCGCCGCCCGTGTAGGTAAATGCCATCGAGAATGCCGTTGCACCCAGTAGAATCGCGAAAACCATCGCTGTGACTTTTACCGTCTCTTTTGATGCTTCATACACCATTGACCAGCTGAACTGTTTGTAAAGTAGCGAAAGAACAATCGCACCAGCACCGCCTAGCGCCGCTGATTCGGTCGGAGTGGCAATACCAGCAAAGATAGAACCCAAAACCACAATGATCAGTGCCAAAGGTGGCAAAACGGCTTTGAGCGCAGTAATCACCTCTTCCTTACGGCTGATGGATTCATCACGTTCGATAGGTTGAGCTGCCTCTGGGTTGAGCTTAGCGTAAATCAAAATATAGATAACGTACGCACCAACCAGCATTAAACCCGGCCAAACCGCGGCTTGGAAAAGGTCTCCGACTGGCACCCCCAGCACATCACCAAGAAGAATTAGAACAATAGAAGGCGGAATGATTTGTCCAAGCGTGCCTGAAGCACAAATGGTGCCGCATGCCAAACCTTTGTCGTAGTTGTACTTAAGCATCACTGGCAAAGAGATCAACCCCATTGCCACTACTGATGCACCAACCACGCCCGTCGATGCTGCAAGCAGCGCACCAACCAAAACCGTTGAGATAGCGATACCACCACGAATACCACCAAACAAACGCCCCATCGACTCAAGCAACTGCTCTGCCAATCGGGTCTTTTGTAGAACCAACCCCATGAAGACAAACAGTGGTACTGCCATCAATACCGTGTTTTCCATGATGGATTGAATGCGATATGGCATGAATGCAAACATCTCGATGCCTTCTGCCCATACGCCGAAAATTAATGCAATGCCGCCAAAGGTAAAGGCAACAGGGAAACCGAGTAGTAACGCAAACAGCGCTACAAAAAACATCACTATACCGATCATGTTGACTTCCTTTTACGACTTACCGTTGTTACCGGCATAGATAAGATGAGGGTTAACAATTTTATTGATCGAATGAAGCAGTAAGCCCATACCACTGATCGCCATAAACAAGAATGAGAGTGGAATCATGGCTTTTATGATCCATCGATATGGTAAACCACCAGGGTCTCCAGACGTTTCTCCGAGAGCGAAACTCTCTTTGGCAAAATCGATACCGAACCAAGCAACCAATAAGCAGAATGGGAATAGAAAAAGTAACGTGCCCAAGATATCGATGATGGATTGTGCTTTATAGGATAAACGCTCATAGAAAATGTCGACTCGAACGTGACCACCGGATTTAATCGCGTATGGCACACCCAATAAAAATACAGCGGAAAATAGATGCCACTCCATTTCTTGGAAGGCAATGGATACGTCATTAAACACGTAGCGCATAACAACGTCGTACACCACGTTCGCTAATAACAAAATGAATAGGATGCTGGATAACCACCCCAGAAAATCACCAAAGCGGTTAAAGATTCGCTCAATATAAATAAGGCTTCTCATTCCGAACTCCATGGAACGTGTGGGATTGGCTCCGCTGGTTCGCGGAGCACTTGTTATAGTCTTCTCTAAGAGAAGTTTTTCTTGGGCTTCTTTTGCTGGCTAAATCGCTTGAGCTAGCCAGCAGTCGAAGTTATTGCTGGGCTTGGCTGTTTAGGTAAGCTCGGTGTGAGATATCAGACCAAGGACGCACTTGCTCGATGTAGCTTGCTTGAGATTCTTGAATCTCTTTCGCTAGCGCATCTTTTTCCGCGTGCTGTTTAAGTAGACGTTCGTTCGCTTCACGTAGCGCTGAAATAACCTCAGGCGGGAAGTCTTTTACTTGAACATCAGGGTATTCTGATTGAATTGAAGCCCAGTTCTTACCACTCTCGTGCTTAGACTGAGTGTACATGTCGTACGCGGCTGCTTTCATCGCAACTTGAAGGATCGCTTTCAGGTCATCTGGTAGACGTTCCCAAGTACGCTTGTTCACTAGGAACTGCAGCTCAGTACCCGGCTCATGCCAACCTGTGTAGTAGTAAGGTGCAATTTTGTGGAAACCCATACGTAAATCAAGAGAAGGACCTACCCACTCCAATGCATCAATCGTACGACGCTCAAGCGAGGTGTATAGTTCACCCGGTGCAATGTTAGTTGGCTTCGCACCTAGCTCAGCAAGAATTTCACCTGCAAAGCCTGGGATACGCATTTTCAGACCTTGTAGGTCATCGACTGATTTGATTTCTTTCTGGAACCAGCCACCCATTTGGGTATCCGTGTTACCACCAGGGAAAGATAGTAGGTTGTGCGGAGAGTAAACTTTTTCCATCAACTCCATACCGCCACCGTAGTAGAACCATGCGTATTGTTCTGTTGGCAACATACCGAAAGGCATAGAGGTAAAGTAAAGGGTGTTTGGTACTTTGCCTTTCCAGTAGTAAGACGCCGAGTGACCCATGTCGTATTGACCGGATTTCACCATATCAAACACACCAAGTGGTGCTTTGTGTTTGTTCGCAGAGTCAATGCGGATTTGTAAGCGTCCGTTTGACATTTCTTCCGCCATTTTTGCCATGTTCTTTGTTGCGTCACCAAAGATAGGGAAATTTGGCCCCCACGTCTCCGCTAGTTTGAGGCGGTATACTTTGTCATCAGCAGCATGAGCAGAAGTTGCTACGAATGCCATCGTCGCGACCATTGCTGTCGCCTTGAGCACTCGTTTAAGAGATTTTTGGATAAGACTCATCGTTCACGTCCTTTGTCACCAAGGTTATTGTTGTCATCCATTACATAAGGATTCGCTATAGAAGATGGGACATTACATGGAAGTAAGAAATGGGCATGAACACGCAACAAAAATGCACTTAAACGCGAGCCTTAGCCATTAGTATTACGTGGTTATACGTAGTCTTTTTAATATCAAATTACAGGAATTTTTATTATTCAGATAGTTAACAAACAAGCCGTCACATCAAAATCTTATAAAGCACGTACGTAGTTGACTGCGAAAGAATTTACACAGTATTTAATAAAATGTGACAAATGACGGAATTGTATAGTTAGAATACTCAGTTAGAAATGAGTGAAAAGCGTTTTTCGGGCAAAAAAATACCCCGACTGGAGTCGAGGTATTCAATTAAGAAACAGAATTACAGCGGTAATTAAACTGCTTTATAGATAACTTTGTTACCTGCTAACTGCTCTTTTTGAACTAGGTTTTCTTCAAGAAGCTTCTTCAGTGCGCCAGTAGCCCATGATGCCGCTTTAGTGTCTTCTTGACCTGCAGCTAGACCAATACCTTTAGGGTTGATACCTTCAGCATTTGCTACAACGATATCTAGAACTTGTTGTTGCTTAGGAGTTAGTGCAACCTCAACAGTTTTCGCTGCAGCTACTTTCTTCTCAGCTACTGCTTTCTCAGCAACAGGTTTTGCCGCTTTTGGTGCCGCAGCTACGTTTGCTACTGTCGCTTTAATGCGTTTTTGCAGTTTCATCTGCACTTTACGCTTATGAGCAAGTCTCATTGAATATTTCTCCAGTTCACTGCATCTCAGCAGGGATGAAAATTTGAAGCGCGTTTTATACCAAAATTCATCAGCGATTTGTAGGTTTTAGCGGCGAAACGCGATGAAAAATGCGCTCACTGCATAGAACGTCTACTATTTAATCAGATAAATTGTGAACGGATTTATTGAATACTGGGTATAAAAACAGAGGTTCTTTGTTCTTGATAGGCAAATAAGTGAATATCGAGAAACATGTGTCTCAACGCCATTGTTCATTGAGGTTGAAAGCATGGAAACGCTGCATCTAAGTAACTCACATTTCAAATCCGACTCCCCCATCAACAAACTGATTATGTTTATGGTCGTCACCATCACCATGTTTCTGGTTTTGATTGCGCCGGGATGGAAACAAGCGATGCTGTCGGTCGTACTGATGGCCATCATCGTTGGTTTCGCCATCATCATGATAAAAAAGAGCCAAGTCTCCTTCACCCTCACCGCCTCTCACTTTCAACAACACCTCTTTAAAGGCGGCTGGGTGGTACGCTGGAAAGACATCGACTCCATAGGCATTTGCACATACGAGCAAGAAGGCTGGCACCAACCCCTTCCTTGGATAGGAATTCGGTTGAAGCATTACTCCCCTTATCTCAACGCGATTTGTCCACGTATCGCGACAGAAATCTTGCTTGGGCAAAGGGCCCTGCTTTATTTAGGAGCAAGACAAAATAATTGCGAAACAAAGTTTGAAGACATGGTGTTAGACCCCGCTCCTTACATCAATAAAGAAGGGATGCACTATGAGGGCCTACAAGCAATGCTAGCGAACAGAATGAAATATCAAAGACGATTTTATGGCTACGACGTGTTTATCTCAGCCAGTGATTTGGATAGAGAAGCGGAAGAGTTTGTGGGATTGGCTCGACGTTACCTAGCGGCCGCCGAGCCAGATGCTTAATTCAGAAACGCTTTAGTAAAGCGGCATTTCGTCAGCAACGAATGGGTTAGTTTTGCGCTCGTGGCCAAATGTCGACTGTGGACCATGACCTGGTACGAAAGTAACATCGTTGCCAAGCGGCCATAACTTCTCTTTGATTGAGCCAATCAGCGTGTTGAAATCACCTTGTGGGAAATCTGTACGACCAACGCTACCGTTAAACAGAACGTCGCCGACAAACGCCAAGCGTGCTTCTTCGCTGTAAAGCACTACGTGACCCGGCGTATGGCCTGGAGTGTGAATCACGTTTAGGGTTTGATTACCAAAAGTGACCTTGTCACCTTCATTTAGCCACTGATGCGGTTCAAACGCTTCAGTCAGTGGGAAACCAAACATTTGGCTTTGGCCTTCTAAACCTTGCAACCAGAAGTTATCTGCCTTGTGAGGGCCAACAATCTCAGTACCACCAAGCAGTGCAGACAGCGGCTCTGTACCACCAACGTGGTCTAAGTGGCCGTGTGTTAGCACTAGGTTTACTACTTCAACACCCAGTTCTTTGATCAGCATTGCGAGTTGCTTTTCATCACCACCTGGATCAACCACAATGCCCTTCATGGTTTCGTCACACCAGACGATAGAACAGTTTTGAGAGAAAGATGTTACTGGAACAACTTGGTATTTCAGAGCCATAGATAACCTATACCGAATAAATTTGCATGAAAACTGCCGCAACTATGACACTAAGCCCTAGTGACTTCAAGCTTTGTACCATGGGTAATAGGCGACGTTCTGAGACGAGAAACCCTGTCTCAACTTGGCACTACCAAGAACGAACAGCACCCGTATCGATATGAACAAAGTTACTGCGCGGATAATAACCCACTCCACCGGCTTTTAGGCTCAATGCCGCATCTCGAACCGTTGAAAGCTTCACGCCATCTAAACGGAAATCAATGGCCTTTCCTTCCATGTGCATGCTCTTTTTCGCCACACCTGAAGAACCATTACGCAATGATGCGTTAGTCAATGGAGAGCGGTAGCCAGAGATCACAATCACCTCGGCTTCCGTACCAATCAACTTTTGGATTTGACTGATCTGATCGAACAGACGTCGATCCATTGGATGAACTTCATTACGGCGATGATCACGACAAAACTGATCAAGACGCTTCAGTTCTTCGTCGACATAATTTGTCCCATTGAAGTAGCACGACTCCAACAGCTCACCAGTATTGAGGTTATTCATCGCGAGAACACGAGGTTCATCAGGCAGAGATGCCCAAGACATGCTTGGCATTGCTGAAGCAACAACGACACCACCAGCGGTCATTTTAAGAAAATCACGACGGGAGAAATTACGACTTACCATGAAAATACTGCTCAATTACTGTACGAGCAGCGGACATTACCGAAACCAATTTAACGCGTCAAATGCATAAATCGGTCCGGCTTGTCGTTTTTAGGCTGGTTTTTCTGTTTACTTATTGAACAGAAAACAGATTTTATGAATTGTAAATTTTTTTAAATTGAGAACGAATCTCACCCTTGATCATCGTATTGATAAATATCATCACGGTAGTACAAGGTGCCCTCTTCTAACCATGCGGTTTGATAGATGATATGCACTTGAATTCGTTCACTAAGTGGTACAGAGGTGTTAGAGCGACGACCATTTTGACGCTTCTTCGCTAGCCTTTCTTCCAGACCTTGAGTCTTGAAGAGTAACTCCGCCAATTGGTCAGCATGTTCGACACGAACGCAACCAGAACTGAACGCTCGACGATCCTGATTGAACAGGTTTTTACTTGGTGTGTCGTGCAAGTAGATCGCTTGTGGGTTCGGCATGTTGAACTTATACAGACCCAAAGCATTGTGTGAACCAGATGATTGTCTCATACGATATGGGAAAGTTCTTGGGTTAACGGTTGCCCAGTTGATGGTTGTTGGATCAATGATCTCGCGCGATGTCCAAGAGCGAATAATCTGGATGTTGTGTTGCATCAGATACATCGGATTGCGTTTCACCTTTGGAATGATGTCTTTCACCATGATCTTCCACGGCACATTCCAAGTAGGGTTTAAGATCACTGAGTCCAATGTACCTGTCATGATTGGCGTCTTACGTGATGCTTTCCCTACAACGACTTTAGATTCAAACAACGGCTGTCCATCATGCCAATAAGTCACTTCATATCCGGGAACGTTAACGAACACCACGTTGTCTCGCTCTTTTGCCCAAATACGAGAACGTTCTGCGTTCAAGGCTAATGAGTGCAAACGTTGCTGTGGTGAGAAGTTAATCCAACGAATCGTATTGGGACCGATGATGCCGTCTTGTTTCAAGCCATGAATACGTTGGAACTCCATCACCGCTAACTCTAGGTTTTCATCGTAGAGTGTGGTTTCCGTCTCCAAATGCCCAACATCAACACCTACAATCTGCATTCGAGCAATCATACTGGCTTTATCAAACAACTCATCCCCAACTCGGGCTAAGCGTTGATCTTGTTGATAAAGAGGGAACTCAAACTTGGCGTAAGTCGACAAAGATGCATATGCAGTATTGAACGATTCGTCCATTTGCAAAGGTGAGCGCAACTCAGCAAGGAACTCGTCTAACTTTCCGACTGTGATTTCATTACTCAGTAACGAGAGCGTCTCAATACTCGGCGCAGGGAAGCTAACATTACCTTTGTTCGCAAATAACCAATTGATGCCCTCTTCTGGAACCTGCTCTAGATACGAAAGATACATGAGTAATGAGTCACTCATTACAAGATCGAAATCAAGCTTGTCGCCTTGTTCACGCACTTGTTCTATGCGGCGCAGTTGGTTGTCAAACTCTTGAGTCACATCTGCTAAAGCAACGAGCTTAAGCTGAAAAAGGAGTTGTTCTACATCGCTTTCGTTTTCCCAGTTCAAGCGATAATTAGTGCTTTGATACAGTTGATCAATTACATCTGGGTAATGGATCATTTTTTCTACAGACAGCTGATCAACCGCCCCCTCTTGCTCTGTTTGTGCAGAAGCATCGAGAGAAACTACTGTTGAAAAGCTGCAAAACGGCACCAAAAGTGCCGTTATCATTAGGAGTCTAGCAATCACTGAAACGATCCTTCCGTTACATGCCATAAAAAAAGTATGGCAAATATCTCACGGGTTGCAGCTTTAAAATTAAGAATCTGAAGACGAAAACGACAACAAAATTCTCAATAAGTGCTTACTCGATGATCTTTCTAGATAATTCTCGACCAATGGTTATCCCATTGCACACCGCTTGCGAAGGTATTTTTTGACTCTTCAGGCCTTTGCTCTACCACTTTTCCCGCGCCAGAACTGACTCGGAATTCATCACCGTAGATCACAACACCAGAGGCGTCTGGTAACGCACTTAGCTCTACCAATTTGCCAGTAGATTTAGACCATATACCATAACAACTGCCCGGAGGCGAAGTGGCTAAGATCCATTCATCGGTTGCTGCAATACTCGCAACGTAGTGATTGAAACGCGCCCACTCTTCAGGTTCAGCTTGAAGATCTTGCATTTCACCACCACGCGTGTGCATGGCGATCAGGGCTGGATACTCGTCCGGCTCACCACGATATTGCTGACCACAAAGCACGGTTTCCGCTCCATCATGGGCTAAGTGGCGAATACTCAACTTATGATCCGGTAAAGACACTTGATCCAGTAGCTCACCTTCCTGTGATAGGTAACTCAGGCTCGGCCTCATGCTATCAAGATTGAGAGGTTCACGGCCGTTGGTGTGTACACCACCGACACCAATCGCTAGTGCGCCATCAGGCATCATGATCACTTCATGAGGGCCAAGGCCAAAACCCGTTAACTCATCGATTTTTTGATATTGCTTCTGCACATCATAAACACCAATGATCCCACGACTTGTCCCCCTCTCCCCTTCAGTGGCAAATAGCAACGTGCCATCATGGGAGTAAACGCCATGCCCATAGAAATGGCGGTTTGGTTTTGCTAGCTGCAGTTTGATCATCTGCTCTGAGCGATAATCAAACACCATGAAGAAAGTACCTGGTCGACGACCAAAGACTACGGCGTGGCCTTGTTGGTTTGTTGCCACACCGTGACCACGCTCAGGAATCGGCAATGAAGATAGCGGTATACCATGCTCATCTGCCACCACCGCGGCGTATTTATCTCGGCCAATGATTGAGCAGCCGATCAACGCAGGCTCACGTGAGCTTGTTGAAGCACAACCAAATGGCATCATAGGTGTAGCCGCCCCGAATAGAGCGGCTTTCAGTAAGTTTCGGCGGGTTTGATCAGTCACCATCGGTTGCATTAAATCCTATAACCACACCAAGCTCGATCGCCACTTCTTCGTGAATCAGGTACTTCAATTGCTCTAGCTTATTGTATTGAGCAAGCACCATGCGATAGCCTTCTTTTGTTTGTAGTGCAGCAAACAAGCTCTTATCTTCTGGCCAAGTTTCTAACGTCATTTCAAATTGATGAACAACACGGTCTGCGAGATCTGCATGGCCTTGCTCTCTAAGTAGCGCATCTAGACCATTTCCGTTAGCAAAGTACAACGCTTCCATCCCTTGAAGGTTGGCTTTTAGGTTTGAAAGCGAGGTCTCTGAACGCCACGATTCTGAGAAATACGGGCGAGGCTTACCAATCTTCGCTAGCGGTCGGCTCAACTTCTTCATGCTATATTCAAGCTGATTCGAAAGCAGTGAAATGTACTCAGATTCCCATTCCGTCATCTCCAGCGATTTCCAAGGGTTCTCTGCCCAAGAATCCGCGATGATCTGCGCTTTATTATCGAGGTTTTCTGCAATCGAAACGCCTGTCGCACAGGTATTACTGTTGCTAGATAAGGTCGACGCTTTATCGTAAAGCAGCCATTCCAATGCCCCTAAACCTTGCACGGTGACACTTTGGGTTGAGATATCTTCTGCACTCCAAGCTTGATCAGATTTCGTCAATACAGACATTTTACGACCAGTGGTGTTCTTTTTATCTGGCCAAAACTGAACATTCCAGCTTTGCTCCAATGCCGTAGCAGGGCCACGTTCTTGACCTTGTAATGCCATCCACGAAAGCATCGTTTGATGCCATTGCTGTTTTACTTGTGCATCATCTTTCGACTCTGATGCGCAGTAATCTGCGAAGCGTTGTTCAAGTTCTGTGGTTTGCGCTAAAAACGTCTGAGCTGATTGAAACTCAACCTCGTACACGCTTTGAGAAATATGACTTGTACTCTCAGGCTTGGCTGAGCTCGAACCGGCGGTCGATTGGCAACCAACCAAACTTAACGTTGCGGCAATCGCACTCACTAATAGTGTTTTTTTCATGGTTGCTTCCTTATAGAGAATTCAGAAACGCAATCAATGCGTCACGTTCTTTTTTGTTCAGTGCTAAGACGTTTTGTTTAGCTGTCTCCGCTTCGCCGCCGTGCCACAACACCGCTTCCATCAGGTTACGAGCGCGGCCATCATGTAAAAAGTAAGTGTGTCCGTTTACTTCTTCGGTATAACCAATGCCCCACAACGGTGCCGTTCGCCATTCACGGCCGTTTGCTAGGTATTCCGGACGGTTATCGGCCAAGCCTTCACCCATGTCATGCAAAAGCATATCTGTGTATGGGTGGATAAGCTGCTCAGAAAGCGCCGGCAACTCTGGTCGTTTCGCCGTTTTAACACTGGTCTTATGGCAACTTTCACAGCCAGACGCAGCAAAGATTTGCTGACCTAGTTTCACGCTAGGATCATTGATGTTACGGCGAATAGGTACGGCTAAGTGCTGGCTGTAAAACTCAACGAAGTCGAGAATATTTTCACTCACTTCTGGTTTGCCGCCATTTGGCATGTCGTCACAAATGCTTTGTTTCGAGGTGCAGTTTTCGTTCGGGAATAAATGGCTCGTAAGACCCACATCACCATTGAATGCCGCCGCATTTTGCTGCATTAGCGTCGGCTGTCCGGCTTTCCATCCAAAGCGACCAATCGAGAAATCGTCCTTCTCAATATCCCACACCTTATTTACTTTGCCTGAGATACCATCTTTGTTGGCATCTTGTTCATCGGCCCAAGCGAGTAGCGTTTCGTCGGGAATACTCTCCAACAAACCAAGGCCGATCATTGGCGGTGCCACACGTGCTGAAAACTCGGTATCTGGGTGCATATCGCCGTACCCCAGATCGGTAATGTTTAAATGAGGTTTTCTTAGTGTCACCGCCGTACCGTCTTTAAATTTCACTGGCACATCGGTGTAAGTGATTTCGATTTTGCCTTCTGGCGTTTGATCTTGCAGGGCGAAATCTTGAAGCTGGCCACCATAAGTCGGCTCAGGTATGCCGCCATCTTTGATGTAGGCTTTCTTTTGTTCTGGCGTCATCGCAGGAATGCTCAAGCGCACTAACATAGACACGGCATGTAAATCATCTTTCTCTGGCGGATGACCACGGCCATCTTTGATGTGGCAGTTCTGACAACCATTGGTATTAAAAAGCGGGCCTAGGCCATCACGAGCGTCCGTTGACGCTGGCGCTTGTACCCAAGGGTTGCGAAAAAAGCTGTTACCCACACTGAAATCGAGGCGCTTGCTCATCGGCAGGTTGGCAGCAGGAAGAGAATAGGCATTCGCGCCATCTTTTTTAACACTGGTTTTGCCACCAGACTTAACATCGTAAGCCATGGCAGAAGAAGAAAGGATCGCGGCTAGCGCAGAAATTAGGTATGGCTTCATATCATTGCTCTACATATACAACAAGGGTGATAACAACGAGCTCAAACGGCAAAAGGGCTCACAAAGAGCCCTTATTTATTATGGTTTTCTTATTAAAACTCGTGGTCAGCAGTATCTGGGCTTAGGCTGTCGATGCCGACAATGTTTGCCGCTCGCTCAATCGCACCAGTTTGCGCCACCAACGACATGATGGTGTCGTTTACTAGCGCGTTGCCTTGTGCGTTACCCGCCGCAATAAGTTGGTCAAAGTGCTGGTTGTTCTTCTCTGCAGAAGTCACTAGCTCACCAACTTGGCTACGTGTTGTATCAAACTGCTTTTGAATTTCGGTCGCTGCCTTCTTGTCTTTTTGAGCAACAAGGTCAGCGATACTTGGACCAGATAGCTCTTTGCCGTTTACGCCTTTGTATGTACCTGTGTAAACGTTGTAGATGCCTTGCTCATTGTAGTAGTGAGAGTTGTGCGTGTTGTCTGAGAAACAATCGTGCTCGTCTTCAGTTGAGTTCGCTTCTAGTGCCACCTTCATGCGCTCACCCGCTAGCTCACCTAGAGAAAGAGAACCCATGCCGAATAGCATCTTACGAAGACCATTATCAGCAGATTCGTTCAATAGCTCTTCACGGTAGTTGCCCTTCACTTCAGCAGACCACTGCTTTTCCATCCACTCTAGGTCTTGAACTAGTAGATCCGCAGCCGCTTTTAGGTACTCACCACGACGATCACAATGACCATTTGTACACTCAGAACCGACAACGAAATCAGTGTAAGCACGTTGACCTGCACCCGCGTTAGTGCCGTTTAGGTCTTGACCCCAAAGCAAGAATTCAATCGCGTGGTAACCTGACGCAACGTTTGCCTCAGAACCGCCTACTTCGTTTAGATCCGCTAGCAATTCTGGCGTAATTTTTGAAACGTCCAGTTTAGAAGCACCAATCTGTAAGCTAGTGTTTGCGATGATGTTTGCAGCCGCACCTTCGTTACCCAGTTCGTACTGGTAATCCGCTGCTACGTAGTCGATCAGACCTTCATCAAGTGGCCATGCATTCAGCTGACCTTCCCAATCGTCAACAATCGCGTTGCCAAAACGGAAAACTTCAGACTGTTGGTAAGGAACGCGAGAATCTAGCCAAGCTTGTTTTACTTCTTCAAGCTTTTTCGCTGATGGTGATTTTAGGAATTCGTCGATTTTTACATCCAGCGCTTTCGCTGTTGTTACTGAATCAGCAAACACAGCATGGGCAACGTCCGCGTAATGTTCGACAACTTGTTGTTTAGTTACTGTAGCAGCAACGGTAGAACCACTGGCAATGAGGAGTGATGCAGCAATAGATTGGACTAAAACTTTTTTTGCATTCATCTGAAGCATCCTTGTTGAGCATTTTAATTATCGTATTGGTAGTGCTAATTATTCTTATTTGCACTTTAGTCCCGAGATAATACAAATTTACAATTTATTTGCAACTCCAGATACAAAAAAAGCCTCATAATAATGAGGCTTTTCATATGCTTTATTGTCAATTTTATCTTTATAATTAAACCTTTAGGTTATGTTTCCCGTGAGAAACTTTTGCCTTCAGGTAATTTTCATTGCCATCTTTGATGTGCGCAGAAGTGTTGACAACTTCTGAAATTTCGATTCCGTATTCCGATAACTCACGGATCTTCTTAGGATTATTCGTTACCAAACGAATCTTGCTAACCCCCAGTGCTTCTAGCATTTGTGCTGCTTCTGTGAAGTCACGCAGGTCATCATCGAAACCCAAATGATTATTCGCTTCGTAGGTATTCATGCCTTGGCTTTGCAAGCGGTAAGCATCAATCTTGTTGTATAGACCAATACCGCGCCCTTCTTGGCGAAGGTAAAGGATGATGCCACCTGATTCGCCCATACGATTAATGGTCTCTTCTAGTTGCTCACCACAGTCACAGCGTGAAGAGTGGAACACATCGCCAGTCAAACACTCAGAATGCATGCGAACTAATGGCATGTCCTGAGTTTGGTCTGCTTGTTTGAAGATAATCGCAACATGCTCTTTATCTGTCTTCAGACCATGGAAAGACAGGATTTCGGCATCAATGTTACTTTTAGCCCCGACTTTAAAATCTACTCTGGCACGTACTTCCGCCATATCTACACTCACTCGATTTATTGCTTGATGCATTTTCGTTATCGCATTCATGGGATTGCTCTCATTTGCTCTTCAACTATGGGGATTGATACCGCATTTTTCAATGTTGAGATCACAAAGAACCCTATTCTTATTCATGACAAGCTAGGAAATCCTGTTCGGACACTTCCCGCTAGCCGACTTTACAAATGTTATAATATAACATTTATGATTAACTACAATAAAAAACCCCAGACAAATTTGCCTGGGGTTTCGAAAGCGTTAGTTGAAGAATTGATTTTAGTGCGTTTGGCTGCGCTTCCATACGGCGAGCTCAATCCAAACCGCTTCAAGTTCTTGAATCTCTTCGTCGGTTAAAACGGCGAGTGTAGAAGTGACTTGTGGCAGCTTCGGTGACTGCAATGCACGAATCTGCGAATAAAAGTCCTTTTTTAATTGCGATATAACTGAATCCACTGCGTACACCTATTCATTCTTTTATTACTCCTCCAGCTCAATTTTTATGGTCTGCTATTCACTGGAGCCTTCATAAATTCGAGAAAATGATAACATTCTGCTTGTTATGTGCACAATTTATTTTTAATAGTGGAATAACGGTCACATTAATTGCGCTTTACCATTTGGATCGAATATAAGACAAAAAGGATCAAAAATAGAGCAGGAAAGATCCAAAGTAACGCGGTGGTATAATTAAATGGCGGTTGATACAGAACAATATTCCCATAACGAGCGACTAGGTAATCTTTTATTTCTTGATTTGAACTGCCTTGATTAGCCATGGTGTACACCTTCAATCTAAGGTCTTTGGCGGCTTGTGCATTGGACTCTACAAGGTTTTGGTTTTGGCATTGCGGGCAGCGTAATGTCTTGGCTAATGAGGTTGCGCGCTGTTGCACTTCAACAGAATGAAACTCAAACAGATCAACATTCTGTTCTAAATCCGCACTTCTCGTGAAAGGAGAAAATAGTGTAAATAGGATTATTGTGAGAAGAAGACTATTAAATCGAAACATTCAAATACCCTGAAAATATATCGTTCCATTTATCTGCCGTTAACTCCCCACGATATTTGATCAATATACGACCATTTTGATCAATCAAGTAAGTTTCTGGTGTTCCTATAACGCCTAGCTCCACAGCGAGCTTTCCATTAGGGTCACTTATTACTTCAATATATGGGTTTCGTTTAGAGCTCAAATATTCACGAGCAGCTTGTTTTTGATCTCTATAATTCAGCCCAATAATAGGCACACCAAGTTCTGCTAACTGCAATAACTCTTCGTGCTCTCGTTTGCATACCCCGCACCAAGATGCCCAAACATTCAATAATTTATATCCGTCGCTTTTGAACAACTGCTCAGAAACCATGTCATCAGAGATCAGAGAAGTTGAGCGAAAATTAGGTGTCTCTAAATTTCGTTGTGGGGACAATTCAACATGCGGTCGCTCAGACAAAGCCACCGCAGTTACTACTGCAAACACGGCAACAGCCACAACGAGACCTGCAAGTTTAAGCGTATTTCTCGATCGCATTGATAGCCTCTCTCCTTTTCTTTAGGCCGGTTAACAACGCACCAAACACAGCTAATAACCCACCAGACCATATCCACCAAATACCTGCTCGATACTGAACTTTAATCGCATAAGCATGAGTGTCGACTTTGTCACCCAGTGTCACGTAATAATCGCCATGCCATAGTGAACGAATCGCAGGCTCGGTCATGTTCATTACTCGCACAGGGTAATGGCGCTTCTGCGGGTTGAAATTGAGCATGCGGCCATCTTCCAAATGCAAGGTGATCTGTCCTTGTTCCGCGGTGTAGTTTGGCCCCACCAGCCATTCGATACCATGATAATCGATAGTGATCCCCGCCCTTTGTTGAGAACCGCCGGGGTAGACACGTAAATTGTATTCATAAGAGTAGTGACTATTGAAAACAGCCCCACTCACCGCCATTGCAAAACCGATATGTGCCATCACGATTGGCATGAGTTTACGCTTATTGGAGCAGCGAAACAGCATAACGAGATGCGCCACAATCACCCAAGTAGCCAACGTTATGGTTAACAATACTTCGAAATGCAGTGCATTCACTGAGAACATAAACCCGATCCCAGAGACTAGAGATAACGCGATACTGATCGCGATATCACCGCTTGCACTCGGAACTGTGCCTTTTGTCCATTTCAGCACCGGCATGAAAGCTAAGGCAATCAGAGCCAGTATGCTTAATGGGAAGATCAGACTATTAAAGTAAGGTGCGCCAACTGAAATATTCCCTAAGCCGAGCAGTTGATAAACCATAGGATAAAAAGTGCCAAGAAAAACGATGGCAGTCGCAATAACCAGCAGCCCTTTGGCGATATAAACAGTGTAAGCTCGGCTCGTTAGAGATTGAAGTTTGAAGCAAGGGAGTTGTTCTCCTCGCAAAATCAATACGCCAAAAGTGATGATGACAAGCAAGCTCAATACACCAAGCAGCACCAAACCTTTAGTTGGGTCCACCGCAAAAGCATGCACTGAAGTCAGCACGCCAGAGCGCACCACGAATGTCCCTAAAATGCTTAGGCTGAACGTAGCAAACGCCAGTGCATAAGTGCTCCAAATTGCGCCTCTGTTACGTGTTGCGACAACACCGCTGTGTAACAAAGCAGTACCCGTAAGCCAAGGTAGTAAAGAAGCGTTCTCGACAGGGTCCCAAAACCACCATCCGCCCCACCCTAACTCATTGTACGCCCACCATGATCCCACCAAGATACCCAACGTGAGCGTTCCCCATGCAAAAAACGCTGCGCTTCGAGCGACCACATACCAATCGCTCATAGGTTGTTTACCCAATAGCGCCGCTAATGCAAAAGCTAATATTGCTGCGTAACCGACATAACCGAGATAAAGCAATGGTGGATGGATGATAAGCCCAACATCTTGCAACATTGGGTTTAGATCTCGTCCTTCCGACGCCAATACTTGAGCATATTCGAACGGGTTAGAGGTCATTAACGTGAACCATGCAAACGTCGCAATCAGAACGTTCATGATTCCTAGACAGTCACAAGTATATTGGGCATTGAGCGGTGACTTAAATGCAATAAACGACGCCCATAAACTCAAGGTGACGACCCAAAACAACATGGAGCCTTGGTGCCCACCCCAAGCGGCAGCAATTTTGAACGCCACGGGAAGTTGACTGTTGGAATGCGTAACAACATATTCCAACGTGAAGTTGTCTTGCACGAAGCAGACGACCAGAAGAGCTAAGCAAATGATGGAAGCTAAGCTAATGATGTGGGACATCGCGACTTGATGCGGCAACGTTGCCTTCTTACCTATAGCACGACGTATCCAATGCAGCAGCGATGCACAAGTCGATGTTACAGCCACTAATATCAGTAAGAAAAACCCTAGCTCAGCCTCCATTTTTCCCCCTTACACTATGGTCATTTGACCGGCATAGAGAATGAAAGTACGCAGCATAAGTACGCCAACCAAGCTCAACGTCGTGACGACAAAAACGTAACTGCCTTTGTGGCGCACTTCTGAAGGCGTTAACCAATTGAGAGTCAAAGGCGTAATCATGCCGATGAACACTACTCCAACCCAGAACCATTGAGCCCAGAACCCACTCGAAATAGCATTCCAAGCCGCGACTTCGTTCTGACCACCGCTGAAGATCAGCCCAGTAAAGAAAGTCACTAAGACAAACAGCTCAAACAATACTACTGGGCGTTCAAATCCGTGTACCCAAGACACACTTGGGCTGCTGGTCGACTCTTTAAACACCAAGATTCCGAACATCAAACATGCTGCTGCACCCGAGGACAAACTAGAGAACAGGAACAAGATTGGCAGTACTGGATTGTTTAGCATTGGGTAACTCTTCAACGCAGACAATAGAAAGCCAGTGTATGCCGCAAGCACGATGGCTAAGAATCCCAAAAACAATTCAATTGCGTTGTTGGCTTTCCCCGCCTTAATCAAAATACCATCGGCAAAATCCAGCAGCTTGCTTGGTAACTTCCCTTCACAGAAGCTGATGATTTGATGGCGGAAGATAACGCCAATCCAAACAAACAGCACTAGCATGTACACTTGGAACAAGATCACGCCCATCGACATCACCGACGTTGGGTTGTAGTAGATCATGATCTTCCAAAACTCTAAAGGCTTGGTTAAATGGAAAATCAAAATTACTAACCCAGCAATGATGCCAAATGGCGCAAGCCAAGCCATCGCTTTCATGATGCCGTTGTTTGCGGGATCACCTTCAATCACTTTGCGTTTTAAATAGATAGAAATCATCACCGCACCTGCTGACATCCCAGCAAGGAATAAGTAAATCGCGATGATCCAATCCCAGACTAACGAGTCAAAGTGGAATGCACTTTCGAAGCCGTTCATGATGACACCTCCCCTTTGCTATGCGGAATTTTGTACAGTTTAGGTTGCGTACCTAAATGCGATTTATCGCGATAGACAACATGGCTTTCGATAGCTTTGCTCACCTCGCTAGTTGGGTCATTTAAATCACCAAAGATGAGTGCTTTTGTTGGGCAAGATTCCACGCAAGCTGGCTGCTTACCTTGCGCTAGGTTGGTATCACGGCAGAAGTTACATTTATCCGCAGAGTGATCGACTGGATTAAAAAAGCGCACTTGGTAAGGGCAAGCAGCAAGGCAATAGCCACATCCGACACATTTCTCTTTATGTACATCCACGATGCCGGTCGCTTCATCTTTGTATGCAGCGCCTGTTGGACAAACGTATACACATGGTGGGTTATCACAGTGCTGACAGGATTCACGAGTAAACTGGTATTCCACATCTGGGAACTCGCCAATCGGTTCACTGCGATGAATTTTAAGTCGGGTCACGCCTTCAGGGACTTTATTTACTTCGCGACAAGCATCAGTACAGGCGGTACAGCCAATACAGGCATTTTCATCATGAACCATACCCATGCGTTTCGCTTGTTCACTGTTGCTGGCATAAAGAGAGGAGCTAACAACGGAAGTGCCTGCAACGCCTGTAGTTAAAATCAACGCGCCGCTGCCGGCTAAAAAGTTTCTTCTCGAACATTTCATGCTATCTCTCCTCTTCTTTGGCAAGTTCAGGTTCGACGGCAAATTCAGAGTGACAATCCACACACTGCTTGATCAGTTGTTTTCTGTCGTATGACAACGCTTTGGTTTTCGCTGCGTGTACATCGTGGCAATTTGAACAAGTGAGGTTTTTGGCGTGCACATCGTGTGTCCAGTGGCTTTCTCTCAGCTGTGCCGGTGCGTGGCAATCCACACATTGGCTGTTAGCTTTAAGAATCATGCTTGGATCAAGGAACACTTTGTCGTGTACCTCTTTCGATTGCGCGGCAGAAAACTTAATCACATCAGGCGCGCCTTCACGATGGTCGGGACCAATGTTGCTATGGCAATTGGTGCAATTAAGTTGCTTCCCTTGGCTGAGTAGAGCTTGCGGGTCATGCGAAAGGTTCAGAGTCTCTTTGGCATCCTTATGACATTGCAGACACTTGTAGTCTCGGTCACGGATCAACTCGACTTGATGACGCTCAGCTTGAGCACCTTCAATCGGCTCTGAAGAAGTCGCATGGGCGGCGATGGAGAAACCATAGATGGCAAAGACGAAGAGAAGTTTCAGCATTGTCTCTATGGTCAATTTTATATTGCCCATATTGTTCTTTCCTTAGCTCGACAATAATTGATAACTATTCTCAATTATTTATTTGAGCGACAATTAATTTCCTCTGAAGATATTTTTCAAATCTTCAAATGACATCAATTCTTATTTCGGAAAGCCACAACGCTAAACCTATATTTATAATACCTCTATTATTCATAAGGGGTAGAAACACCTGCTCAAAAAGCGAACTAAATCACCCTATTTTTAAAAAGGTTAAAAGCCCAAAACATTGACGAATAAGGACTTAACCACTACCACTTTAGGGGTATATAAATTCAAACATGACTGAGATCACTGGTGTAAATTGATCTAAAACAAGACAAGATTCGCTCACTATTTCATCTATCCAATTAAGCAATATTATTAATCGTAGATCTCCAGTTCTTATTTGGAATAGCTTCTCACAACGCTGCTAATAAAAACGAATATGGAGATAACACCGTGAGCATAAAACACTGGATGAGCGCACCTATCGCGGTTGCGACCTTATTCGCCAGCCAATTATTTTTGGTCGGCGCTCCGTTGGCGGCAGAAGAAAAAGGCCTCATCGATCCTCGTAATGACGCCTTTGAACAGAACCACCCCGACCAATACCACTCTTGGAAAGCAACATCCGAAAGCGAACACATTGAGGATGCCCTAAGTGAAGACCCAAACATGGTGATCTTATGGGCTGGCTACGGCTTTGCGAAAGACTACAACAAAGCGCGCGGTCACTTTTACGCACTTGATGATGTTCGCCAAACCTTACGTACTGGCGCACCGACTGATGAAAAATCCGGCCCTATGCCGATGGCCTGTTGGAGCTGTAAAAGCCCTGACGTTGCTCGCGTGATTGATGAACGTGGTGAAGACGGTTATTTCGAAGGTAAATGGGCACGATTGGGCTCAGAAATCGTCAACCCTATTGGTTGTTCTGACTGTCACGACACTCGCTCTGAAGAATTTAAGAAAGGCGAACCAGCACTGGCGATAACTCGCCCTTATGTCGAGCGTGCTTTTGATACTATTGGTAAAAACTTTGATGAACAATCTCGCCTAGATAAGCAAGCATCGGTCTGCGCTCAATGTCACGTTGAATACTACTTCACCGGTCCGACTAAAGCGGTTAAGTTCCCATGGGATATGGGCACCACCGTTAATGACATGGAGAAATACTACGACGCATTGAATTTCAAAGATTGGACGCATGCAGTATCTAAAGCTCCGATGCTAAAAGCACAACACCCAGGTTACGAAACATGGCGCGATGGCATCCATGGCAAAAACAAAGTGGTGTGTGTGGACTGTCACATGCCTAAAGTAACCAAAGAAGATGGCACGGTGTACACAGACCACAAAGTGGGTAACCCGTTTGATCGCTTCGAAGACACCTGTGCACAATGTCATACCCAAACTAAAGAGCAGCTACAAGGCATCGTTTCGACTCGCAAAGCGCAAGTATTGAACATGAAGCTAACCGCCGAGAAGCAAATCGTAGCGGCACACTTTGAAGCAGGCGCAGCGTGGAAAGCAGGCGCAACAGAAGCAGAGATGGAACCTATCCTACAAGATATTCGCCATGCACAATGGCGTTGGGACTACGCAATTGCTTCTCACGGTGTTCACATGCATGCTCCTGAGGTAGCACTTGAAGTACTAGGTACTGCAGTTGACCGCGCCGCTGACGCTCGTACCAAGTTGATTCGTTTACTAGCAACCAAAGGCATTACTGACCCTGTTCAAATTCCAGATATCTCGACCAAAGCGAAAGCACAACAAGCACTGGGCATGGATATGGATAAGATGAACGCAGACAAGAAACACTTCCTAGAAACGGTGGCACCAGAATGGGATAAAGCAGCAGCTGAACGCGAAGCCACGTATTAGTCTCACTGGCAGAGGTTAATTTATAGATACAACAAGGGGCGTACTTAACGCCCCTTTTTTTGTTTATTTGTTTCTTTGTTATCTTTATTTCTTCATCCTCGATTTTATCGAGAGTAAAAATCGAATGTACTAACGACGAGGAAGCCTCGGTCTCGGTTGAATATTTGGACGTGCTTTAGGCATCTGCACATTTGGGCGAGCAACTGGGCGCTGGATCTTCGTTTCCGGTAATGCTTTTCTTTGTTGAACCTTTTCTTTTACCGCTTTGTCTTGTAAAGCCGCTGGCTCAATACGCTCCGGACGATTCTCCCATTTGGTTTGAATCTCTTGCTTTTGCTCGTTTGGCAGTGATTGCCAATGATCGTCGAGTTGGCGTTTCATGTTATCGATATTGGCGGACATATCATCGTCCTTCCAATCCTCGACTTTGTCTTTGATGGATTGCTGTTGGTCTTCATCTAAACCATTCCACCACTCTTCCAGTTTCTCTTTGTATTCGTCGTCGTTGTCGCAACAACCCGGATAGTAATAAATCCAGTAGTCGTCATGATCGTACCACCACGGATCGTAATAACCTGAAGAATAATAAACCGAAGAGGAAGAACCAGAATGATCGGAAGAGCTACAACCCGCTAATACAGAGCCGCACAGAAAAACCAATATGCTCAGTGCCTTATTTTTCATTCGTTGCCCACCTTTCCCTCTACTGCTTAATAAATTGTACGCTTACAACAGCTCTTTTGCTTTGTTGATAGAGTTAATGATTTGCACTCTATCTAAGTTTGGATCATTAGAATCTAATAATAGTACCCAAGTATCAATGGCTTCCTGAAAGCGGAATGACAGAAAATGGTCATTTGCGATCAAAGACAAAGCTGCTTCATTGTGCGGTTCTATCTGTAGAGCTTGTTCCAGAAGCAGGCTGACTTCTTGCGTCATAGATTGTTGGTGGATGTAGTATAAAGTGGTCGCCTTTGCGGCAAGTTGCGTGGCACTGACAGGTTCAGTCAGTTGGATCGCGTAATCAAAGCAAATCAACGCTCCGTCAAATTCACCCTCTAGTAGGTAGCCCTGCCCGAGTTGGAACCACAATTCAGCGTTGTTTGGGTCCTCTCGCAACTGGTCTTGAATCTCTTGCATGATGTCACGAGCAGTCATCATACGTGACATTTCTGCTTGCATCGGTTGAGGCGGAGTTTGACGCAGCAGTAAGAAGCTTGCACTGGTTATGACAAGCACTAACAGACAAAAGCCGAACCATTGGGCAGGTTTCACTTTTAATGCACTCAGTGATAAGAGGACGATGAACAAGCCCATCAAGGTGATGGCAACGAAAAACCAAACAGACATAAAGCAACCTATGAATAAATATAACGCCAGTGTACTGGTTTCTGATTTTCATTGCGTTGATACAGATACAAAAAAGCCGAGCGTTATGCTCGGCTTTCAAATTTAGCGATTTAGAAGAAGCTTACTCTTCTTCTGAACCTTCAGCTGCATCGTCTGCTGCTGGCGCTTCAGGAGCTTGACCTTCTGCGTTCGCCTCTGTTGCTTCTGCTTCTTCGCCTTCTGGCAATTCAACTTCTTCAACTTCGTCGATGCGTTGTAGACCAACGACTGATTCGTCTTCAGCTGTACGGATAAGTGTCACACCTTGGGTGTTACGGCCAACTTGGCTCACTTCCGCAACACGTGTACGAACTAGAGTACCAGCGTCGGTGATCATCATCATCTCGTCGCCTTCTTCTACTTGTACCGCGCCAACAACTGGACCGTTACGCTCAGAAACCTTGATAGACACAACGCCCTGAGTTGCACGGCCTTTCGTTGGGTATTCCGCTAGTTCAGTACGCTTACCGTAGCCGTTTTGTGTAACCGTTAGGATATCGCCTTCGTTAGACGGAACGATTAGAGAAACAACTTGGTCTTCGTCTGCTAGTTTCATACCGCGAACACCTGCCGCTGTACGACCCATTGCACGTACTTTGTCTTCGCTGAAGCGAACCACTTTACCTGCTTTAGAGAACAGCATGATGTCGCTATCGCCGTTTGTGATATCAACACCAATTAGTGAGTCATCATCACGTAGGTTCACAGCGATTAGGCCGTTTGAACGTACGTTTGCAAACTGGTTCAGTGGGGTCTTCTTAACCGTACCATCGCCTGTCGCCATGAAGATAAATTTCTCTGGTGAGAACTCATCAACAGGAAGAATAGCAGTGATACGTTCACCTTCCTCTAGAGGAAGAATGTTTACGATTGGCTTACCACGTGCAGTACGAGTTGCATGAGGCAATTGGTAAACTTTCAGACGGTAAGTCTTACCACGAGTTGAGAAACACAGAATGTTATCGTGAGTATTTGCAACAAGTAGACGTTCGATGAAGTCTTCATCTTTCATCTTCGTTGCACTCTTACCTTTACCACCACGACGCTGAGCTTCGTAGTCGCTTAGAATTTGGTACTTAACGTAACCTTCGTGAGACAGAGTTACTACTACGTCTTCACGAGCAATCAGCTCTTCCATGTCGATGTCATGGGTTGCTGCTGTGATTTCTGTACGACGAACATCACCGTAACCATCACGAACCGCTTCAAGTTCTTCGCGGATCACTTCCATTAGACGCTCAGTGCTTGCAAGGATGTGCATTAGCTCTGCGATTTCATCTAGAAGTGCTTTGTATTCATCAAGAATCTTCTCATGCTCTAGACCAGTTAAGCGGTGTAGACGAAGTTCTAGAATTGCTTGAGCTTGAGTCTCTGTTAGGTAGTACAGACCATCACGGATACCGTATTGATCTTCTAGCCATTCTGGACGTGCTGCATCAGTACCAGCACGCTCAAGCATTGATGCTACGTTACCAAGATCCCAACCACGCGATACCAAGCCAACTTTTGCTTCTGCTGGTGTTGGTGCGTTTTTGATTAGCTCGATAACTTCATCGATGTTTGCAAGAGCAAGAGACAGTGCTTCAAGGATATGAGCACGTTCACGCGCTTTGCGTAGTTCGAAGATAGTACGACGAGTTACAACTTCACGACGGTGGTCAACGAAGCACTTCAACATGTCTTTTAGGTTGAATAGCTGTGGCTGGCCGTTGTTTAGCGCAACCATGTTGATACCGAAAGTCGTTTGAAGCTGAGTTTGTGCGTAAAGGTTGTTCAGAACAACTTCACCCACAGCGTCGCGCTTACATTCAATAACAATACGCATACCGTCTTTATCAGACTCGTCACGTAGTGCACTGATGCCTTCTACTTTCTTATCTTTAACTAGCTCAGCGATCTTTTCGATCAAACGAGCTTTGTTTACCTGGTAAGGGATTTCAGTGACGATGATGGTTTCTTTACCATTCTTCTCCACTTCGATTTCCGCTTTTGAACGCATGTAGATCTTGCCGCGACCAGTTTTGTACGCGTCTACGATGCCTTTACGACCGCTGATTAGCGCTGCCGTTGGGAAATCAGGACCAGGGATGTAATCCATTAGCTCATCAATAGTGATTTCTTCATTATTGATGAACGCAAGACAGCCATCGATCACTTCGCCAAGGTTGTGCGGTGGGATGTTGGTTGCCATACCTACCGCGATACCAGAAGCACCGTTTACCAATAGGTTAGGAATTTTAGTTGGAAGAACCGCTGGGATTTGCTCCGTACCATCGTAGTTAGGTACGTAGTCCACGGTTTCTTTATCTAGGTCAGCCAGAAGTTCGTGGGCAATTTTTGCCATACGTACTTCGGTATAACGCATTGCCGCAGCAGAGTCGCCATCGATCGAGCCAAAGTTACCTTGACCATCGACCAGCATGTAACGAAGTGAGAACGGCTGAGCCATACGTACGATTGTGTCGTACACAGCGCTATCACCGTGTGGGTGATATTTACCGATTACGTCGCCAACAACACGGGCTGATTTTTTATATGGTTTGTTCCAATCGTTGCCTAGTACGTTCATCGCGAATAAAACGCGGCGGTGTACTGGTTTTAGGCCATCACGCACATCTGGAAGAGCACGACCCACGATTACTGACATCGCGTAGTCTAGGTATGAACCTCTAAGCTCATCTTCAATGTTTACGGGCGTGATCTCTTTAGCTAAATCGCTCATAGAGCCATTATCCCTCTATTATCTGATCGTAATTACGATACGTGTAAGGTGCAAAAATATAACACACAATTCATCAACGGGGCATCACTTTCCCACTCGTTTTATCAGGTTGTGAGCTTCGTTATGAGTTAAATGAAGAGAATTTGCACATTCATCCCATATCTTTATGAAAACTGACTATATTTCCACCAACACCGCTCAAAAATCTCTCCTGTAGCGATTGTGAGAAAAGAAGCAGTTTTAACGTATCGTACCATTGGAGTATAATCACGCCTTCCAAAGGACTATTAGCGAAGCGATATAACTATCATGACAAAAGCACAAAACGTCGACCCAAGTGAAATTAAGAAATTCGAAGAGATGGCTTCTCGTTGGTGGGATTTAGAAGGCGAGTTCAAACCACTTCATCAAATTAACCCGCTTCGCTTGAACTATGTCCTAGAGAAAGCTAACGGCCTATTTGGCAAAAAAGTGCTCGATGTTGGCTGTGGCGGTGGCATCCTTGCGGAAAGCATGGCAAAAGAAGGCGCTGTCGTTACCGGTCTTGATATGGGCAAAGAGCCATTAGAAGTGGCACGTCTTCATGCTCTTGAGACAGGCACTAAGTTGACTTATATCCAAAGCACTATCGAAGACCACGCTGCCGAAAACGCAGGTACTTATGATGTAGTGACTTGTATGGAGATGCTTGAGCACGTTCCTGACCCACTGTCTGTGATTCGCTCTTGCGCCGCATTGGTGAAACCTGGTGGCCACGTATTCTTCTCTACCTTAAACCGCAATATCAAATCTTACTTGTTTGCGATTGTCGGTGCTGAAAAGCTACTCAAGATTGTTCCTGAAGGCACTCATGACCATGAGAAGTTCATCAAACCGGCAGAAATGATGAAGATGATTGACCAAACCGACCTAACTGAAATGGGTATTACGGGTTTGCACTACAACCCTCTTAACGACAGCTACAAACTCGGTCGTAATGTGGATGTAAACTACATCGTTCACACTGCTAAATACTGATTAATAGAATCATTATTGCCTAGCCAGTTTGACGAACAGTAATATGAAATTTATTGAAAAGCGGTAGCACAGAAGCGCCGCTTTTTTTGTCAATTTCTGTAGAAAAAAAGTGCTCTAGATTCCATTTTGACCAATCTGTTTTTAACAAACAAAAACTGTCAAAGATCAAGGAAAATATTTTTACATGCGGTTATTTATGAACCGATCTGAAAAACGTAATTTTCCCCATTCAAGTCAGCCCTTTTCTCATCGGTTAGTGTTCACTTACTGATTTTTTTTATTTTGTTAGTTATCCACAAGTCATCCCAAACCTGTACCTTGAAAACTCAGGGTAATAGCACTATCTTGTAACTCGCAAACAAATGAACCCCTATATGTTGTGTTTCGACTACAATATATAGATAGACTTTGATCACAAAGCCGCCGCAAATTTTACAAGTTTTGCACATAAACAAACAAAAACACGGCTTTTATCAGTTTTCTTAGGGAAATAAAGCAGAATGAACCAACAACTTACCGTCACTAAGCGTGATGGCCGCAAAGAAACTATCGATCTGGAAAAAATCCATCGCGTTATTACGTGGGCTGCAGAAGGCCTGAATAACGTTTCGGTATCACAAGTAGAACTACGCGCTCACATCCAGTTTTACGACGGCATTACGACGACAGATATCCACGAGACTATTATCAAGTCTGCAGCAGACCTGATCTCTGAAGAGACACCGGATTACCAATACCTAGCTGCTCGCCTAGCGGTATTCCACCTACGTAAAAAAGCATACGGCCAATACGAGCCGCCAACGCTTTACAACCACGTAGCTCGTCTTGTTGATATGGGTAAGTACGATCAACACATTCTAGAAGACTACACGAAAGCTGAACTGGACGAACTTGATGCGTACCTTGACCACAAGCGCGATCTAGATTTCTCTTACGCAGCAGTAAAACAGCTAGAAGGCAAATACTTCGTACAAAACCGTGTATCTGGTGAGATCTACGAAAGTGCGCAGTTCCTATACATCCTAGTGTCTGCTTGCCTATTCGCTAACTACCCGAAGGAAACGCGTCTTGACTACATCAAGCGTTTCTACGATGCGACGTCAACATTTAAGATTTCTCTACCTACACCAATCATGTCTGGTGTACGTACCCCTACTCGTCAGTTCAGCTCATGTGTACTTATCGAGTGTGGTGATAGCCTTGATTCTATCAACGCAACAGCAAGCTCAATCGTGCGTTACGTTTCTCAACGTGCTGGTATTGGTATCAACGCAGGTCGTATCCGTGCGCTAGGTTCTGAAATCCGTGGTGGTGAAGCATTCCACACAGGTTGTATCCCGTTCTACAAATACTTCCAAACAGCCGTTAAGTGTTGTTCTCAAGGTGGTGTTCGTGGCGGTGCAGCGACTGTGTTCTACCCACTATGGCACGGTGAAGCTCGTTCGCTAATGGTTCTTAAGAACAACCGTGGTGTTGAAGAGAACCGTGTTCGTCACATGGACTACGGTGTTCAGTTGAACAAACTGATGTACCAACGCCTAGTAGAAGGTGGCAACATCACGTTGTTCTCACCATCAGACGTTCCGGGCCTATACGACGCGTTCTTCGAAAACCAAGAAGAATTCGAACGTCTATACGTGAAATACGAAAACGATCCTTCAATCAAGAAAGAAACGGTTAAAGCGATCGAAATGTTCACTCTGCTAATGCAAGAGCGCGCATCAACAGGCCGTATCTACATTCAGAACGTGGACCACTGTAACACTCACAGCCCATTCGATTCAGAAGTAGCGCCAGTTCGTCAATCAAACCTATGTTTGGAAATCGCACTGCCAACTAAGCCTTTGAAGAACGTTGAAGATGACTCAGGTGAGATCGCTCTGTGTACGCTATCTGCGTTCAACCTTGGTGCTATCAAATCTCTAGATGACTTCGAAGAGCTATCTGAGCTTGTAGTACGTGCACTAGATGCACTGCTTGATTACCAAGATTACCCACTACCAGCGGCATACAAGTCGACAATGAACCGTCGTACGCTAGGTGTTGGTGTTATCAACTTCGCATACTACCTAGCGAAGAACGGCGTTAAGTACTCTGACGGTAGCGCAAACGGTCTAACTCACCGCACGTTTGAAGCGATTCAATACTACCTATTGAAAGCGTCTGTAGCGCTAGCAAAAGAACAAGGTAAGTGTCCTTCGTTCCACGAAACGAACTACGCGAAAGGCCTATTGCCAATCGACACTTACAAGAAAGACGTTGACCTAATCTGTGAAGAAGAACTGCATTACGATTGGGATAGCCTACGTCAAGAGATCATGGAACACGGTCTACGTAACTCAACACTGACTGCGCTAATGCCATCTGAGACCTCTTCTCAGATCTCTAACGCGACAAACGGTATTGAGCCACCACGTGGTTTCGTATCTGTTAAAGCGTCGAAAGACGGTATCTTGAAGCAAGTTGTGCCAGATTTCACTGAACTGAAAGACAACTACGAACTGCTTTGGAACATCGGTTCTAACGACGGTTACCTACACCTTGTTGGCATCATGCAGAAATTCGTTGACCAAGCGATCTCTGCAAACACAAACTACGACCCTTCTGGTTACGAGAGCGGTAAGGTTCCTATGAAGAAGCTTCTTCAAGACCTTCTAACTGCGTACAAGTTTGGTGTGAAGACACTTTACTACCACAACACTCGTGACGGCGCGAAAGACGACCAGAAAGACGCAGTTCAACCACAAGATGATGATTGTGCAGGCGGCGGTTGTAAGATTTAATCTTACCCACCCTAACAATCCGTAGAAACAAACAATCGAACACCTCCCCGCTTGGGGAGGTCTAAAAGGAATTGAGGCATTATGGCTTACAGTACTTTTAACCAGAACAAAAACGACCAACTAAAGGAACCAATGTTCCTAGGTCAATCAGTGAACGTTGCTCGTTACGACCAACAGAAATTCGAGATCTTCGAAAAGCTAATCGAAAAGCAATTGTCTTTCTTCTGGCGTCCGGAAGAAGTGGACGTATCAAGCGATCGCATCGATTACAACAAGCTACCAGACCACGAAAAGCACATCTTCATCTCAAACTTGAAGTACCAAACGCTGCTTGACTCAATTCAAGGTCGTAGCCCAAACGTAGCGCTGCTACCGCTTGTTTCTCTGCCTGAGCTAGAAACTTGGATCGAGACTTGGTCTTTCTCTGAAACGATTCACTCTCGTTCATACACACACATCATCCGTAACATCGTGAATGATCCAAGTGTGGTATTTGATGACATCGTTGAAAACGAGCACATCCTTAAGCGTGCAAAAGACATCGCACACTACTACGATGACCTAATCCAAGCGACAAATGACTACCACCGTTACGGTGAAGGTGAGCACGTTCTGAACGGCGAAACGGTTAAAGTTAGCCTGTACGATCTGAAGAAGAAACTGTACGTATGTCTAATGTCAGTAAACGCACTAGAAGCAATCCGCTTCTACGTAAGTTTTGCTTGTTCATTCGCTTTCGCAGAGCGTGAGCTAATGGAAGGTAACGCGAAAATCATCAAGCTGATCGCCCGTGATGAAGCCCTTCACCTGAACGGCACACAACACATGATCAACTTGCTACGCAACGGCCAAGATGACTTCACATTCATGCAAATCGCTGAAGAAGCAAAACAAGACTGTTTTGATCTTTTCAAAGAAGCGGCTGAGCAAGAAAAAGAATGGGCAGAATACCTATTCAAAGACGGTTCAATGATCGGCTTGAACAAAGATATCCTGAGCCAATACGTTGAGTACATCACCAACATCCGTATGCAAGCGGTAGGTCTACCAATGGCATACCCTGAAGCAACTTCAAACCCTATCCCATGGATCAACGCTTGGTTGTCATCGGATAACGTTCAGGTTGCGCCACAAGAAGCAGAAATTTCATCTTACCTTGTTGGTCAGATTGACAATGAAGTAAGCGCAGACGACTTCGAAGGATTTGAGCTGTAATGCCAAGCATCAAAATCAACAAACTCGTCAGCATTGAGTCCAACCCATCCAATACAATTTTGGAGACGATGGAACAAGCTGGTTTACTCCCTGAATACAACTGCCGTGACGGACACTGTGGTGCTTGCCGCTGTAAGTTAGAGTCAGGTGAAGTGGAGTATGTTGGTTTTGCTATGGCCTATACTCAGCCAGATGAGATTCTGCCATGTATTTGCAAAGCGAAATCCAGTGTTTCGCTCAGTGGTGTGAACTACGCGATGAAAGAAAAACGCGCATAGATTTAGCACCAGTGAATACTAAAAAGCCAAGGCATTTGCCTTGGCTTTTTGTTATCTGCCATTTTCAAGCGACAGAATTAAAGTGCACTGCTCGGAATGTGCATCTCTTTCACTTTCTCTAAGAAAGCGTATTGAGCCGACATTGGCTTTCGCTCCAAATAACGGCGCAACATATCTAGCGCTGCCGCACTGATGACTTTGACTTGATCATCGCGTTGATATTTTCTCGATAGCTTGTACAACGCCCCCCACTCACCCGTAGAAGTGGAAAGTGCGACAGAGAAAACACCCTCATCAAGCTTACCTGTGGCTAACGCTAAATCAGTACCACACTTCTCACGCGTCGCACCCGCCAGCGCAAAAGCCGCCGCCAACGGATCACCTTCGTCAGTAATGGTTTGGCTCTGACCGGCTAATACCCAGCCATGACCAAATTGCTTTTCAACGTTCTCATCACCGTTAAGCCAATAAGTTAAGTGCCCTGCACTGCTCTTCTCTGAAACGGACAAGGTTAATCCTTTATCCACCAGCAGTTGACCTACATGGTCGACCATTGGCATATCAACACTCACCGTATTGCTTTCAAGGTGCTTGTGGATGATCTGCATGAGCTTCATGCGCTGCTCTACTTGATTGGATGGACCAAACAGCTTCACTTCAATAAAAGGTAAATACGAGCGATAGCCAAGCTCATAACCTTGTGGCAGTTTCATTTGGTCAAGCTTATCTGAAATACCAGACTCTGACAGACCAAAGGTATAAATTCGACTGCAAGACGAACTTTCGACTTCAGGGAACAGTTTTTTCAAATCTGGCAAAATTTGCATTTCTGCCATCAGCTTAAATTCGCTTGGTACGCCAGGGGTAAAATAAAAGACGGCATCATTGATCAGCATCTTAAAACCGCAAGCGGTACCAATTGGGTTATCTACGATTTCTGCCGTCTCTGGCAACATCGCTTGTTTTAGGTTGCTGTCTGGCATTGGAATACCACGACGCGCATACATTGCCTCTAGATGCTCTAACCAATCTTTGAACAACACAAGCTTACACTCAGCGGCTTTTGCTGCCGCCGCCGCACTCATGTCATCGGTGGTTGGTCCTAAGCCACCATTAACGATGACCACATCGTTATTGAAGCTGAGCATTAGGAATTCTTCAATTAGGCTCGACTGCTTGTCACCAACGGTTGAGCGTTTCGTTAAGCCAAATCCATGCTGATAAAACAAGCTCGACAGCCAAGCAGCATTTGTATCAACAATATCACCGTGAAGGACTTCTTCACCGGTACTAAGCATAGCAATTTTCACAACTGACTCCTGAAAATAGGCAAAATCCACATTTTTTCGACATTGTGCCTATATCGTTTTCATTTTATTAGACTAATCTCTTAGTTAATTTGTTGAGATTAAATGTAGGTCAAGTATTTAAATGGCTGTTCTTTTAGGGGATAATTGTGAGCCCGATCATCAAACCAACAACTCGGAGACCTCTGTGTCAAAATCATCCATGTTCAAGAAAACTCTAAGTGGTCTTGTTCTGACTGCGTCAGCTGCGGCGAACGCGAGCCAGTACGATATGAGTAACCATATCGAGTTCTCTTACACGCCTGATTGCCTGTCAGGTTACTGCGAAACGACTACTCTGTATAGCTTCGAACCACAAAATCGTAGCTTTGCTATGGGGTTGGATAGCGATGATTCCTTAAATCTCGACGCAGGTCTTCAACCAAAGCACATGATCGTGCCAAAAGACAAAGATTGGGATTACCTAATGGGTCAAACTTATACCATTCTCGGTTTGAGTGTGGCGACTGTTGGTTTGATGACATTGCTACCAGAAAGCATTACCAAATGGGACGAAGAAGACCGTGACATGAGTAAGCTTGGTAGTAAGTGGAAAGATAACGTTTCAGACGGTCCAGTTTGGGATCGTGATGAACACTTCCTAAACTACATCATGCACCCTTACTTTGGTGGTGTTTACTACACGGCAGCGCGTCACGCGGGTTACAACGAGTTTGAATCGTTCCTATACTCAGCGACCATGTCGACTTTCTTCTGGGAGTACGGTGTCGAAGCGTTTGCTGAAGTCCCATCATGGCAAGACTTGTTTATTACTCCATTTTTTGGTGCCGTGGTAGGTGAAATGATGCTAACAGCCGAACAGGACATTATTGCCGGCGGCGGTGAAGTGATGGGTTCAGAGACAATGGGTGATGTATCTCTGTTCTTCCTAAACCCTGTAGGTCATATCCACTACTGGGTATCCGATGCTTGGGGTGGTAGCGCAGAATTCCAGTTCAGCTCATCTCCTTGGTTCGGCAACCAAGACGCAGCGAAATTCGCGATGGACGCTGGCGCAAGCTACGATAACGTCTTCTACGGTTTCGAAATGAAGGTAACCTTCTAAAACCAAACATTTAAGAAGCAGCTCACGGGCTGCTTTTTTTGTGCCCCAAGCATAGTTTTCATTATTTGCATCACGAATTAGCGTCAAAAATTGACCTTCGTCAAACATAACCCTCCCCCAGCACCTACACTGAAATTAAGGAAAAATTCCAATAACTTAAGTTCTTGAACCTTAAGCTCAAATCACTACAGCGATACGTCTAACCGTGCCGCACCCAAACCTTATTCCGGGAGGGGACATTATGAACACAGTGTTTATCGTTAATTTTGTTGGTCAGGCATCACCCGCAACCATTAAACAGCTAGCAGCGGTTACACATGAAAACGACGGCAAATGGTTAATCAGTAAAGTGAACTTTATTGAGGATCAGGTCGCCGGTGTTATCAAGGTTGAACTTCCTGAAAAGAACGTAGATATCGTTAAAGAGGCGTTCTCTGCTTGCCAAACGTTGGTGGTAAGATTTGTTGATTCAGAACCGAATGCTCACGCTCAAGAGACGGTTTTTCAACTGCGTCTGGATGCCAACGACCGAGCTGGTATCGTCAATGAAATCACTCATGTCTTGGACGGCCAAGGTATCTCTATTCTTGATATGGACTGCCAACGTGTGTTTATTGCTGGCGGCGGCGGTGTTAGCTCAAGTCTATTCAGTGCAAAAATGGCGATTAAGTTGCCAAGTGAGTTAGGCATTGATGACGTAGCGAATGAGCTAGAAGCATTAAGTGAAGATACGCGTGTTATTGTGGAAGGTTAACGCACTGTTCCTATTCTTTCATCCAATAAAAAGAGCAGCGTTATGCTGCTCTTTTTCGTTTTGTCTTGGACAATTTGGTGGTTACTTCACTGTCCATTGAGACAACGAACGTTTGAAATCTGAATAATCAAACTCGTTCAGTTTTTGAATCTCGCCGCTTGAACGCTCGCAGTACACAGATGGCATACGTAGACCGTTAAACCAGTTCAACTTCACCATGGTGTAACCCGCGCTATCCAGAATATGCAGACGCTGACCAATCTCTAGTGGTTGCTCAAAGTTCGCCACACAGAACTGGTCACCAGCCAGACAAGAACATGAACCAATGACGTATTCATGCTCGCCGCTTTCAGACGCTTCCAGAATTGACGCTGGCTCGTTGTAAATCAAGGTATCTAGTCTGTGCGCTTCCGTTGCCGAATCCACAATCGCTGTCTTCTTCACGTTCTCAACGATATCTACCACAGTCACGACAAGATCCGTGGTCTTGGTAATAATGGCTTCGCCCGGCTCTAGGTACATTTGCACGCCATGTTTTTCAGAGAAAGCTTTTAGCGCAAGACCTAGCTTCTCGATGTCGTAGCCCGGCCATGTGAAGAATACACCACCGCCCATGCTTACCCAGTCTAGCTTGTTTAGGTACTCGCCAAACTGTTCTGAAATCGAATCAAGCAAGCCGATAAATGCGTCCACGTCTTTGTTCTCACAGTTCATGTGGAACATCACGCCATCAATACCATCGAAAATTTCTGGCTTGATGTGGTCAGCTTGTACGCCCAAACGAGAGTATTGGCGTGCTGGGTTCGCCAAATCTTGACCCGCGTAGCTTACACCCGGGTTTAAGCGCAAACCAATCGATGCTTTACCTTCAACAATATGACGGTATGCCGCCAGCTGTGATTGAGAGTTGAAGATCATCTTGTCGCAGATATCTGCTACTTCACGGACATCATTTTCGCTGTAGCCCACGCTGTATGCATGCGTCTCACCGCCGAAAGTTTCGTAGCCAAGCTTTACTTCAAACGGGCCAGAGCTGGTTGTCCCGTCTAGGTAAGGTTTGATGATGTCGAACACACCCCATGTTGAGAAGCACTTCAGTGCCAACACCAGCTTCACTCCAGAGATATCTTTCAGCTGTTTTGCTTTCTCTAAGTTCTCAACCAACTTGTCTTCATTGATCATGAAGTACGGGGTTTTCAGTTGTTCTTTGCTCATAACTAACCATTTATCAACGATTAACCCCCTCTAACTCCCCCCTTAGAAAGGGGGAGGATTAAACCAAGCCACCTCTACTCTTGCCAAAAAAGTAGAGAGATTGAAGCCACGATCAGTCTGTTTCTGCTACTCCCCTTAAAAAGGAAAGTGGAAACTGTACTCGGTTTGCCTCAACTTCCCCCCTTTTAAAAGTGGAAGATTTGAAACTAAGCTCGGCCTTTCTTTGCTCCTCCCCTTTTCAAGGGGAGGCTGGAAGGGGTTAACCTTAAATACAACAAAAGCAGCCACGGCTTCACGCCATGACTGCTCGAGTAATCTAAATAAGTTTGACGTTAAACTTATTTGTTCAGTTCGTGAATCAGCGGCAAACCTTGACCTGCTTCTAATTCCTGAACATGCCAATCAAGACCGATGGTTGGCATCGTTTCTAGGAACGGGTCTGGGTTTAGCTGTTCCATGTTGAACACACCTTTATCTGCCCATTCGCCACGGAAGAATTGCAGCGCTGCAGTAATAGCAGGAACACCCGTAGTGTAAGAGATCGCTTGGTGTTCTACATCTTCGTAAGCCACTTCGTGGTCTGCGTTGTTGTAGATAAACACGCTGCGCTCTTTGCCGTCTTTCTTACCTTGAACCCAAGTACCGATACACGTTAGGCCAGTGTAGCCCGGTGCTAGAGACGTTGGATCTGGCAACATCGCTTTTAATACGTGCAAAGGTTGTACGACTGTACCATCGTGCAGCGTTAATGGTTCTGGGCTCAATAGGCCGATATCACGCATTACATTGAAGTAGTTTAGGTAACGGTCACCGAAACCCATCCAGAATTCAATGCGTTTCGCAGGGATGAACTCTTTCATTGAGCGAACTTCATCGTGTGCCATTGAGTACACTTTGTGTGAACCACAGTTCGGGAAATCGAACTCTAGCATACGAGAGTGACAAGGTACCTGTTTCCACTCGCCGTTTTCCCAGTAGAATGAATCGCCTTGGATCTCAAGCATGTTCGTTTCTGGGTCAAAGTTCGTCGCAAACTTCTTACCGTGATCGCCTGCGTTCACGTCCATTACGTCAATCGTGTCGATTTCATCAAACAGATGCTTCACTGCATACGCCGCGAATACTGATACTACGCCTGGATCGAAACCCGCGCCTAGGATACCCGTGATGCCCGCTTCTTCAAACTTCTCACGGTAGCCCCACTGCCAATCGTAAGCTTCGGGAACCTGCTGACCTTCAGAACATAGGTCAACCGCTACTGATGTATCTAAGTATGAAACTTTTGCTCGGTAACACGCTTCCATGATTGGCATGTTAACCCACGGAGGACCCGCGTTGATCACTAGATCCGGTTTTACTTCTTCAATAAGAGCAACCAGAGAATCTACGTCGTCAGCATTCACTGCACGCGCGTCTAGTTTCTTAGCTGAATCTTTCAGGTTGTTTTTCTTCTGAATCGATTCGATGATCTTCTCACACTTACCGATAGTACGTGATGCGATTGTGATATCACCCAGAACGTCGTTGTTTTGTGCTGCTTTATGTGCAACAACCCAGCCAACGCCGCCTGCACCAATCTGTAGAACTGCCATAGTTTTCCGTTACCTTTATTAAACTAGCTCAACTGCTAGCGTGTTGATTTTCAAGAGCAAAGATTCAAAGTCCGCTGTCGTTAGACAAGGATTCAAAATCGTAAATTTAAGAGCGGTTTTACCATCAACGATGGTTTCACCAAGTACCGCGATACCACGAGTTAACGCTTCAAGACGCAATGCTTTGTTCAGTTCATCTAAATCTGCAGATGCGTTGTTTGTGCGTACATTAGTTGCGCGGAATAGAACCGTTGAAAGTGCAGGTTCAGCAAGAAGTTCAAACTGCTCGTGGTTGCGAACCATGTCGGCAACCTGCTGCGTTTGTACCAATAAGTGATCGTACATATCGCCAAGCGCTTTAGGACCAACGTTTTGCATCGTCATAAAGACTTTCAATGCGTCAAAACGCTTCGTCGTTGCGATAGATTTGTCGACCAAGTTTGGTAGCTCATCGTGTTCACGGTTTAGGTAGTCAGCATGATGAAGCAGGAACTTAAAGTTAGACTTGTCGTTCACCAGCAACGCACCGCAGCTGATTGTTTGGTAGAACAGTTTGTGGAAGTCGACACTGATCGAGTGGGCACGCTCTACACCTTTCAGGCGTGATTTGTGGCCGCTAAGAATCAATGCGCCACCGTAAGCACCATCCACGTGCATCCACATTTCGTGTTTCGCTGCCATATCAGCAATGAAATCTAGATCGTCAATTGCGCCGTGATCGGTCGTACCCGCGGTGCCAACAATAGCGAATGGAATCAAACCTTCTGCTTTTGCCTGTTTTAGAACTTGATCTAACTGAGTAATGTCCATTGTGCCGTCAGCGTTCGCATCGACGGTCATCACGGCTTTCTCACCCAGTCCCATCCAAGATGCTGACTTTTGAACCGTGAAGTGCGATTTCTTCGAACATACGATACGAAGTTTGTCCGCGTATTCTGGAAGACCCAGCTTCTGAATTGAGTGATTACTTAGCTTGTCAGCAATCCAGTCACGCGCCAGCATTAGGCCCATCTGGTTGCTTTGTGTGCCGCCGCTAGTGAAGATGCCATCTGCCTTATCACCAAGCTCGTACTTGTCACAAAGCCAGTTGATTACCTTCTGCTCAACGTAAGTCGCAGACGATGCTTGATCCCATGAATCCATTGATTGGTTCAATGCTGCAATCATGGCTTCTGCCGCTACCGCAGGCATGAGAGGAGGCGTATGTAGGTGAGCAATGCAATCTGGGTGCTGAGTGAAAATCGCATTCTTCGCAACAAGCTCTGCTGCTTCATCAATCACTGACTTTAGCGAAGCGTTTTTGTTGTCCAGATCGACCGCGTTAATCGCCGCTTCCAGCAGTTTAGGCTCCATTCCCGAGTATGGTGCATTCACCTGCTCAAACACCGACTTCATTGCTGCAGTCATGTGATTCATCACGGACGCAAACTCAGTACCACCAAGTTCACCGGTTTGAATGAAGTGCTTTTTCCACTCGTCTTGTGGGTCTGCTTCAACGTGGCTACCGCCTGCAGCGATAATTGCGTCTTCCAGAACACGAAGTGCAAAGTCAATTTGCTCGAAAGAAATGATAAGCGGAGGAAGGAAACGAATGACTGAACCGTCACGGCCGCCCTTTTCTACCATCAATCCACGCTCAAGCGCCGCACGTTGGATAGCAAGAGTAAGCTGGCTATCTGACAACGGCTCACCAAACTTGTTTAGCTCGCCACTTGGATGTTTAATCTCAACGCCAAGCATCAAACCTTTGCCGCGTACGTCTGCAATACAGTTTACGCGTTTTTGAATGCTCTCAAGACCAAAACGAAGGTATTGACCTGCAACATTGGCGTGCTCAACAAGGTTGTCACGTTGAATGATTTCTAATGCTTTCGCACCTGATACCATTGCAAGCTGGTTACCACGGAAAGTACCAGTGTGTTCACCTGGCTTCCATGTGTCGTGTTGCTTGTTGATCACCAATAGTGACATTGGCAAGCCACCACCGATCGCTTTAGACAAACACAAAATATCAGGAACAATGCCCGCTTCTTCGAATGCGAAGTTGTAGCCCGACTTACCAACACCACATTGAATTTCATCAAAAATCAGTAGGATACCGTGATCGTCACAGATGCGGCGCAGCTCACGTAGCCAGAATGCAGGCGCAGGGATCACACCACCCTCACCTTGTACTGGCTCTACAATGATTGCAGCCGGTTTCATGATGCCTGCTTCGTCGTCGTTCAGTAGACGCTCGATGTAGCGGATGCTTGCTTTCGCACCTTCATCTCCACCTAGACCAAACGGACAACGCAAGCTGTAAGGAAATGGCATAAAGTGCACGTCTGACATCAAGCCTGTACGACGAGCTTTGGTGCCCAAGTTCCCCATCATACCCATGGTGCCGTTCGTCATACCGTGGTAGGCACCGCGGAAAGCGAACATAGTGTTACGACCCGTGGTTTGTTTGGCAAGTTTGATTGCTGCCTCAACCGCGTCTGCACCTGAAGGGCCACAGAACTGAATCACACAGTTGTCGCTCAGCTCTTGCGGTAAAAAGCCTTTAACAGACTTGATGAAGTGCGTTTTCGCAGACGTTGCGATATCCAGAGTCTGGTACGGCAAACCAGAATCCAATTGTTCTTTTAGCGCTTGGTTAATCTCTGGGTGGTTATAACCCAAAGCCAATGTACCCGCACCAGCAAGACAATCTAGGAAGATTTGACCACGCGTGTCTTCAACCAAACAGCCATAAGCTTGCTTAATCGCGATTGGTAGACGACGTGGGTAAGAACGAACCTCAGATTCATGCTCTGCTTGTTCGATAAGAACTTGATCAGGCGTTAAATCGTAGATTCCTTCAACAACAGGAACCTGGGAGGAAAAGTAATTTGCGATAGTGTTATCGACTTCAAAGGCAGTGCTCATACTACATAATCCCTTGAATTATAATGATTCTCTTTCCTGTATTTATTCTCGTTAGTATTAAATAACAGGAGATATAGATACACCTCCGCATTCGTCATCGATTAAATGACAAATACAGATAACCCGTCACGACGAACGCGACTTTTTATTTTGATTGGGGAGTAATCAAGGTTCCGTAATGCACCCGTTTTGTAAAACAGGACATTTCGGCAGTATGAAGCTGATTAGTGTGTGTTTGTTTAAAGGTTTCAATGTTGGGTTTCCCATTAACATGCTGTTTCTTACAGCACTAGTATCCCGTCTATCGACAAATGGCTTTGCCGATACCTACCCTACGTAGTGTCACAATCAGCTTGAATGTTCACTACGCGTATCCCCCAGAGAATCAAAGTCGTAATAATACGCTCCGAGATTGCGCGCGAATTTATCACAAACTAAAATCTTCTGGCAATATGTTTTCACAGGTTGCATATTGATTGAGATCACAATCACAGCAAACGTTTACTCAGTTCATTTTCCGTAATATTGATATCTATCGCAGAAATTAGCGTCAGAAGTGGATCATCTGAAATGCTCAAAGGAAGAGTCAGGAAGCAACTCAGTAAACTTAGGAAGCCCTAAAGCTAATACCAATCACAGTAAATAAGTGATCAGAAATAGCGTAGGGAAAATGCTTGAGAACAAGGCGCAATTTTTCGATAAGTAGTTATTCTACAATCAAAAATTGCAACGCAGTTATCGAGTATTTTAACAAGCTAGAATGACCAGTTATTTACTACGATTGGTATAATATTGAAGATGTGAGAAACCGATTCTGATCAGCGGTGTGAAGCTCAGGGGATGAGAAAAGTGAGCTCATTGAAGTTGAATCGATAGAAACGAAAAAGCCCAGCATTTATGCTGGGCTTTCCGAATCTGGAGCGACACACGAGGTTCGAACTCGTGACCTCAACCTTGGCAAGGTTGCGCTCTACCAACTGAGCTAGTGTCGCAGATTTGAGATGGTGCCCCGGGCCGGACTTGAACCGGCACAACGCGAACGTCGAGGGATTTTAAATCCCTTGTGTCTACCAATTCCACCACCAGGGCACACAAATTTCTTTGTGATGCCTTTACAGAAAAGTAAAACACCATCATCTGATACCGCTTAACGCCATATCATTTTTATTTGGAGCGACACACGAGGTTCGAACTCGTGACCTCAACCTTGGCAAGGTTGCGCTCTACCAACTGAGCTAGTGTCGCATTCATTCTACAAGAGAATAATGGAGGCGCCTCCC
>NZ_JAHGAC010000031.1:0-815 GCF_030248355.1 Vibrio sp. B172a
ATAGGTTGAGTACGACATCTTCACTGACTGGCTCACTGAGGCTGATCGTGTACTCAAGGTAACTGTCATCACCTTCGGTGACATCGCCGCCCGTACTCACGGTCAGCTCTGCGGTTGCGTCTTCGTCAACACCGCTTGCTTGGTCATCAAGGATGTTCGCAGTCGCACTGTCGGTCTTGGTGCCAGTGACTTTACCGCTGGTCGTCGATGCAGTCAGTTCAACGCTTTCAGAGTTCTCCGTCACCGCATCGTCTTTTACTTGAAGGTAAACTTTGAGCTCAGTTTCCCCTGCAGTGATCTTCAATTCATCGGCCGTGATTTCACGGTAACCACCATTGCCATCAGCAACAAGGTACGTAGCGTCGTAGTCAACATCAGAGGTCGCGGTACCATCGGTCGATAGGTTAAGTACAACATCTTCACTCACAGGCTCATTGAGGCTGATCGTGTACTCAAGGTAACTGTCTTCACCTTCGGTGACATCGCCTGAAGCACTGACTGTCAGTGCTGCAGTTGCGTCTTTGTCGACACCATTTGCTTGGTCATCAAGGATATTTGCTGTCGCGCTGTCGGCCTTGGTGCCAGTGACTTTACCGCTGGTCGTCGATGCAATCAGCTCAACGCTTTCAGAGTTTTCAGTCACCGCATCATCTTTCACCTGAAGGTAAACTTTGAGCTCCGTTTCCCCTGCGGCAATCTTCAATTCATCGGCCGTGATTTCGCGGTAACCACCATTACCATCAGCAACAAGGTACGTAGCGTCGTAGTCTACGTCAGAGGTCGCGGTACCATCGGTCGATAGGTTGAGTACGACA
>NZ_JAHGAC010000032.1:0-61338 GCF_030248355.1 Vibrio sp. B172a
AACGGTTGATACTATCGATGTAACATCAGTAGGTGGCGCACAAGAATCTGTGGCTATCATTGATGCGGCATTGAAATACGTAGACAGCCACCGTGCAGAGCTAGGTGCTTTCCAAAACCGTTTCAACCACGCAATCAGCAACTTGGATAACATCAACGAGAACGTGAACGCGTCGAAGAGCCGTATCAAAGATACCGACTTCGCGAAAGAAACGACTCAAATGACCAAGTCACAAATTCTATCGCAAGCGTCAAGCTCAATCCTTGCGCAAGCGAAACAAGCGCCTAACTCAGCGCTAAGCCTACTAGGTTAATCAACCTAATACGACGCGATACAAAAGCCAGGCTCACCCCTGGCTTTTTGCTTATTCAAATCACGCATTAGGTACACCGAATAGGGCAGGTGACAAGGAGTTCGTATCGATTAGATGGTCTCTTTAAATACCAATGTCACTGCGATGATGACGCAGCGGCACCTCAGTCATGCGGCTGAGCAAAACATAGAGTCTCAGCGAAACCTCGCCTCGGGTTATCGGATTAATTCCGCCAGTGATGACGCTGCAGGGCTGCAAATCTCCAATACTCTTAATGTTCAAACTAGAGGGCTTGATGTCGCCTTGAGAAATGCGCACGATGCGTATTCGGTGGCACAAACCGCAGAGGGGGCTTTGCATGAGAGTAGCGATATATTGCAACGCTTGCGCTCTCTGGGGCTGCAAGCGGCAAACGGCAGTAATGACTCAAGTGATCGGCAAAGTATTCAATACGAGGTCGTAGCGCTGCAAGATGAGCTTGATCGTGTCGCGATCACGACGACATTTGCAGATAAAAACCTATTTGATGGCTCTTACGGCTCGCAAAGCTTCCATATTGGTGCGAATGCCAACTCTATCTCTCTGACACTGCGAAATATGCGCAGTCACATCCCGGAGATGGGAGGTCAGCATTATGTTGGTGATGCAGTCGATAAAGATTGGCGAGTCACTAAAGATAATCAAACCCTTAAATTTGAATACCAAGACAGTAAAGGGCAAACCCAAACAGAATCTATTGGGCTCAAGCTAGGAGATCGCATCGAGCAAGTTGCTACTTATATCAATGCGCAGCAATCGATAGTGAGTGCCTCAGTGACTGAAAACAATGAACTGCAATTCTTTGCCTCTACGCTGAATGCACCTGAAGGTATAACGTTAGAGGGCAGTTTAGCGGATGAGCTTGACGTTAGTGCTGGTGGTTTAGTCACAATGGACGACATCGATATGTCGACTGTTGGCGGGGCACAGCTTTCAATTGGAGTGATTGACGCGGCAATTAAGTATGTTGATTCACATCGAAGTGAAATAGGTGGCTTCCAAAACCGGGTGAGTGGCACGATGGATAACCTTAATACGGTGAACCGGAGTGTGACTGAATCTAAAGGGCGGATACGCGATACGGATTTTGCTCGAGAATCGACGGAGATGGTGCGTTCGCAAGTGTTGCAAGACGCGACTACCGCATTGTTAGCCCAAGCGAAGCAGAGACCGACCTCGGCACTTGGCTTGCTCAGTTAAATGGGTTGCAGCGATGAACATCGCTCAGGAACAAAAGTTTCAGGTAATAAAAAACGCTGCCAATGGCAGCGTTTTTTTCGTGTTGGGCTAAGTAAAAATTACTTAGTTACACGTAGAACTGGAGTTTCACCAACAGTAACAGAACCAGAAAGCTTGTTCAGCTCTTTGATTTCGTCCATGTTAGAGATAACAACTGGAGTTAGCGTTGATTTCGCTTTCTCTTCTAGAAGAGCTAGGTCGAATTCAATTACAGTGTCGCCAGCTTTAACAGTTTGACCTTCTTCAGCGATACGCTTGAAGCCTTCGCCTTTAAGTTCAACAGTATCGATACCGAAGTGAACGAAAAGCTCAACACCGTCGTCAGACTCGATAGAGAACGCGTGGTTCGTTTCGAAGATCTTACCGATAGTACCGTTTACAGGAGCTACCATTTTGTTACCAGCAGGTTTGATAGCAATACCATCACCAACGATTTTCTCAGCGAAAACAACATCTGGCACATCTTCGATGTTCACGATCTCACCAGAAAGTGGTGCGATGATTTCGATTGCACCTGCGTCAGCGCTGTCGTCAGATACTAGCTTCTTAAGTTTGTCAAACAGACCCATTGTGTCATGCTCCTAACGTTTTATTTAATTCTGTCGAATTATAGTATACCAATCTTTCGAGATAGACGACTTTTTTTAACCGCCTATCTCATTGGAATTAGTTGATTATTGAGTTTTCTCTGCAATGAACTTTTCTACAACTGCTTCGATTTCTGCAGCTGTTGGTAGAGAAAGTGCTTCTTCAGCCATTGCTTTCACTTCTGCGAAGTTAGAGTTACGGATAACTTTCTTCACTTTAGGGATAGAGATACCGCTCATTGAGAACTCGTCTAGACCCATACCTAGAAGTAGAAGTGTCGCACGCTCATCACCTGCTAGCTCACCACACATACCAGTCCACTTACCTTCAGCGTGAGAAGCGTCGATAACTTGCTTGATCACAGTAAGTACAGCTGGTGATAGTGGGTTGTATAGGTGAGAAATCATCTCGTTACCACGGTCAACCGCTAGTGTGTACTGAGTTAGGTCGTTTGTACCGATAGAGAAGAAAGCAACTTCCTTCGCTAGGTGGTGTGCGATAGCTGCTGCAGCTGGAGTCTCAACCATTACACCGATTTCGATGTTTTCGTCGAATGCATGACCTTCAGCGCGTAGTTCTGCTTTGTACTCTTCGATCGCTTTCTTAAGCTCACGGATTTCTTCAACAGAGATGATCATTGGGAACATGATACGTAGTTTACCGTGTGCAGATGCACGTAGGATACCACGTAGCTGGTCACGTAGGATTTCACGACGATCCAAGCTGATACGTACTGCACGCCAGCCTAGGAACGGGTTCATCTCTTTTGGAAGATCCATGTATGGAAGATCTTTGTCGCCGCCGATGTCCATAGTACGGATGATCACAGACTCACCATTCATTGCTTCCGCAACTTCTTTGTAAGCTTGGTATTGCTCTTCTTCAGTTGGAAGTGCATCACGGTCCATGAACAGGAATTCAGTACGGTACAGACCAACGCCTTCGCCACCGTTGCGGATGATACCGTCACAGTCTTTAACTGTACCGATGTTACCGCAAACTTCTACGCGGTGACCGTCAGTTGTTTCTGCGTGTAGGTCTTTAAGCTTCGCTAGCTCTTCTTTTTCAGCAAGGAATGCAGCTTTAACTGCTTTCGCTTCTTCTAGTTCAGCTTCTGAAGGGTTGATAACGATCTTGTTGTTCATCGCATCAAGAATCAGCATGTCGCCGTTCTTAACTTGCTTAGTGATGTCGTTAGTACCAACGATAGCTGGAAGCTCAAGAGAGCGAGCCATGATTGAAGTGTGAGAAGTACGACCGCCGATGTCACAAGCAAAACCAAGAACGTAATCTAGGTTGATTTGTGCAGTTTCAGATGGCGTTAGGTCGTAAGCTACTAGGATAACTTCTTCATTGATGTCGCTTAGCGAAACAATGTTGATGCCTAGAGCGTTCTTAACGAAACGAGAACCGATGTCACGGATGTCAGTTGCACGTTCTTTCAGGTATTCGTCGTCTAGAGACTCAAGAGCCGTTGCTTGCTCTTCGATCACAGAGTGGATCGCGTGGTCAGCAGACATTTTGTCGTTTTTGATAAGTGCTAGGATTTCTTCTTCTAGCTCTTCGTCTTCAAGAAGCATGATGTGACCTTCAAAGATCGCTTCTTTTTCTTCGCCAAACGTTTCAAGCGCTTTTTGCTTGATAGTTTCTAGTTGAGCAGAAGATTTGTTACGAGCTTCAAAGAAACGTGCAACTTCTGCTTCTACTTGATCATCAGAAATAGTGTTTGTGTTTAGGACAATTTCATCTTCTTGAAGTAGTAGTGCTTTACCGATTGCAATACCTGGAGATGCTAGGATGCCTGAAATCATAGCCTTACCTTAAGTTGGTCAACTTTATAAAACGGGAGAATAATGGGTGCGCTAACGAATAGTATTAGCTTAGTTTTGAGCCTATTTCCAACGAAGCCATTTTGCTTTCACAAAATGGCTTCTGAAATAGGAGACCGAATTAGTGTAGTTGGTCCATTAGAGCAACTAGGTGGTCAACTGCTTGCTGAGCTTGTGGGCCTTCAGCTGAGATAGTAACTAGAGTACCTTTTACTAGGCCTAGTGTTTGTAGCTTGAATAGGCTCTTAGCGCTAGCGCTTTTACCGTTAGAAGTCACAGTGATGTCCGCGTCGAATGCTTTAGCTTCTTTAACGAACTGTGCAGCTGGACGAGTGTGAAGACCGTTTTCTGCTGTGATTTCTACTTGCTTCTCGTACATGTGATATACCCCAATAAATGTATTTTTTTGTTAGTTTGTGACTGAGTTTTAGCTTAACTGCTTTACACCTTGTGCGCTAGCACGGGAGAGTTCAAAGCGTGTCAGAACTGATACTAGTCAAAAGTTTGGTGATTGCGCAACTGTTTGCGTGCGTAATCACTCTGAAACCTTTTTGGTTTAGATTCTTTATTTTGAACCTAAAAATAAAACACCCTGATATTACCAAAGGTGGGGCAGGGATCAACAAAAAAGCCCCTGAACGGGGCTTTTTTAAACGAAAAATTGATTTGACCACATATTACTGTTGGTTCTCTTTCTCGGTAAAGATGCCGGCAAATAGTGCCGTACTTAGGTAACGTTCACCAGAGCTTGGAAGAACAGTCACAATCGTTTTTCCTTCAAATTCAGGTAGTTCTGCAAGGCGGTTTGCCGCAACGACTGCGGCACCTGAAGAAATACCCGCTAGGATACCTTCTTCTTCCATTAGGCGACGAGCCATCTCAATCGCTTCTTCAGACGTTACTTGTTCAACACGGTCTAGAAGTTCTAAATCTAAGTTACCAGGGATGAAACCAGCGCCGATACCTTGGATTTTATGAGGAGCAGGTTGGATCTCTTCGCCTGCTAGCGCTTGTGCAATCACTGGTGATTCAGCTGGCTCTACTGCCACAGAAGTGATGGCTTTGCCTTTTTCACCTTTGATGTAACGGCTTGTACCAGTGATAGTACCGCCCGTACCAACACCTGCTACGAATACGTCGATTTCACCGTCTGTTGCTTCCCAAATTTCAGGACCAGTTGTCTTCTCGTGGATCTCTGGGTTTGCAGGGTTGTTGAACTGTTGTAGAAGCAGGTATTTGTCTGGGTTGCTTGCTACGATTTCTTCTGCTTTCGCAATCGCGCCTTTCATGCCTTTTGCTGCTTCTGTTAGTTCTAGGTTTGCACCTAGCGCTTTAAGAAGTTTACGACGCTCAAGGCTCATTGATTCAGGCATCGTTAGTGTTAGCTTGTAACCGCGAGCTGCTGCTACGAATGCAAGCGCAACACCTGTGTTACCACTGGTTGGCTCTACTAGCTCAACGCCTGGCTTGAGCGTGCCTGCTTTTTCAGCTTCCCAAATCATGTTTGCACCAATACGGCACTTAACGCTGAAGCTTGGGTTGCGCGCTTCGATTTTCGCTAGAACTTTACCCTTGCTCACTTTGTTTAGGCGAACTAGAGGAGTATTACCAATGGTAAGAGAGTTGTCTTCGTAGATCTTGCTCATAGTGATGTTCCTTCATTACACGTTTTGTGAATATGGATAGAAGAATATGCGGTATAAAAAAAAGGGAAAAGGATTAAAAAGTTATATCTTATGAGGTTGGTCAAGAAATCCACAAAATAACTGAGGAGGCGCATTCGTCCTCCTCAATTGTTTAAAAAGCCACCTATTATTGATGCTTAAATTCGGTTACCCACATCGCGGTTGCGCCACAGACAGCAACAGGCATAACGATAAGATTGAGAATTGGGATAGTCGTGAATACAGAAACCAGCACACCAAACCCATAGGCCTTACCTTGCTTTTGTTTCAATTTGTAACGCATGTCGTTGAAAGGGACTTTGTGGTTATCAAATGGATAGTCACAATATTGAATCGCTAACATCCATGCGGTGAAAATAAACCATAGAAAAGGTCCAACGGTTTGACCTAATGCTGGTATGAGCAAGAGTAAAAACAGACCTATCGCTTTTGGTAACACGTAAAGTAGTTTGCGCCATTCACGGGCCATCACGCGAGGTACATCTTTGATGAGTGCCGCAAAGCCGTCGTCATTGACCTTTTGTCCTGTAAGAGATTCTTCTACTTTCTCTGCCAACAACCCATTAAAAGGCGCAGCAATGAAGTTGGCTAATGTACTAAAGAAGTAGGAGAACGTGGCCAGAATGGTCAACACCAATATTGGCCATAAGATGTAGGTGAGCCAAGAGAGGAACTCTGGCAGCTTACCAATCCAATTCTCGATCCAAACATCGAGATGGGAAAATAAATAGAAGATAGCGCCACCAACAAGCAAAATGTTGGCAAGCAGCGGCAAGACGACAAAACGTCGGATCTCTGGGGAGAGAGCTATTTGAATTCCGTATAGGAAGTAACCGAATCCGGTTCTAGGCTGATTATTCGACTTCATATCCATTTTGTTTCTTGTAAGTGAAAACTCATTGTACCTGTGGATGCTTTTCTTTCAATGCCCTAACAATTTGGGTCTTGTAAAGTGGAATCGTGGCAAGAATCACAACAAAAAGCGGAACTTCTTGCATTAAGTTGTTCTAAACCTACATATAGTTTTGGTAAAGTAAAAGCATCATTCGGATTTATTGCACTTGGGTTACTGCTCAAGGATGTGCGAGTAGTAAGAACAAGTAGATTGAGAGTAAATAATGCAGGAATTGCGATTCGTACTCATTGTTGTTGGCGCATTAGCCATCGCCGCATTGCTATTTCACGGTTTGTGGACAAGCAAAAAAGAAGGCAAAGCGAAATTTGGTAACAAGCCGCTTGGTAAGTTGGACGTTGACCAAGAGGATAAAGACTCCCTAGAACAAGAGCGTGAAATCGCTCCTGCTCCAGAAGACGATTTCGAAATCATCCGCAAAGATCGTAAAGAGCCTGACTTTGGGATGGAAAGTTCTTTCGACAACAAATTTGCCTCTGATCCTCTAATCGATGATGTTCTTGATGTTAGAGAAAAAGAACACAAAGAAGAGCGCGAAATCCCTGCTTTTGTCGCAACGAAGAAAACCGAAGACGAACTAGAGCCTATTCTGCAAGAGCCAGTACAGTCGTCGGTTGTTGAAGAAGAAATTATTGAACCAGTCTTTGAAGCTCCTGAAGTACCAGAAGCGCCAGTTATGCCACAAGTCGAGGCGACACCGGTAATGGCTGAAGAAGTGATTGAAGAGCCAAAACCTGAACCTGAAATGCAAGTGATTGTTTTGAACGTTCATTGCGCTGGCGATGAGCCTTTCATCGGCACTAAGCTGTTCGATAGCATGCAGCAAAATGGATTGATTTATGGTGAGATGAATATCTTCCATCGTCATGTTGATTTATCAGGCAATGGTAAAGTGCTGTTTAGCGTGGCCAACATGATGCACCCAGGTACGCTAGAACACGGTGACCCAGCTGAATTCAGTACTAAAGGTATTTCGTTCTTTATGACGCTACCTTGCTATGGTGAAGCAGACCAAAACTTCAACCTTATGCTGCGTATTGCACAACAAATCGCTGACGATATGGGCGGTAACGTTTTGGATGATCAACGTAACTTGATGACACCAGATCGATTGGCCTCATATCGACGTCAAATAGTTGAGTTTAATGCTGCTAGCGCATAACCTTAACACCAAATAATGATAGGGCTCCGTTAGGAGCCCTTTTTCTTAGATTCCCAACCTCATTGAACAATATACACGGGGCTTTAATATGTCTGAATCAGTACTTCAGCGACTAGAAGAATTAAAAGAGTCGTTGCATTACCACGCTGTTCGTTACTACGTGGAAGATAACCCAGAGATTCCAGACGCAGAATACGACCGTATGATGCGTGAACTATTGGATATTGAAGCCGAGCACCCAGAGTTGGTGACTGTCGACTCTCCAAGCCAACGTGTTGGTGGTCAGCCACTGTCTGAATTCAGCCAAGTCACTCACGAAGTGCCAATGCTGTCTTTGGACAACGCGTTTGATGATGCTGAACTAGATGGTTTTCATAAACGTGCTCAAGACCGTGTCGTTGGCCATACCATTAAACAATACTGCTGCGAGCCTAAGCTTGATGGCTTAGCTGTGAGCCTGCTGTATGAAAACGGCGTTTTGGTGCAAGCGGCAACGCGTGGTGACGGTACGACGGGTGAGAACATCACTGAAAACGTACGTACTATCAGCGCTATTCCATTAAAGTTACAAGGCAAAGACTGGCCGACACGTCTAGAAGTGCGCGGTGAAGTGTTTATGCCAAAAGCGGGTTTTGACAAACTTAACGAGAACGCACGAAAAAAAGGCGAGAAAGTTTTTGTTAACCCACGTAACGCGGCAGCAGGTAGCTTACGCCAGTTAGATTCCCGTATCACGGCATCACGTCCTCTAAGCTTTTACGCATACAGTGTTGGCGTTGTGGAGGGGGCATCCCTTGCTAACAGTCACTACGAACGATTCTTACAAATCAAATCGTGGGGCTTGCCAATGTGTCCAGAAACCAAGCGTGTCGATAGCTTGGAAGAGGTTAAAGCGTACTACCAAGATATTCTTACTCGTCGTGAAGCTTTGGCTTACGAAATTGACGGTGTCGTTATCAAAGTGGATGACATTGCGATTCAAGAGCGTTTAGGTTTTGTTGCTCGTGCTCCTCGTTGGGCTATTGCCTACAAATTCCCGGCTCAGGAAGAAATCACTACACTGAATGAAGTTGAGTTCCAAGTTGGTCGTACTGGCGCGATTACTCCAGTAGCCAAACTTGAACCAGTATTTGTTGGTGGTGTAACAGTCTCTAACGCTACGCTTCATAACGCAGACGAGATTGAGCGTTTGCAAGTGATGGTCGGTGACCAAGTCGTGATTCGTCGTGCTGGTGACGTGATTCCACAAGTGGTGTCTGTTATCAAAGAGCGTCGCCCTGAAACGGCTCGTGAAATCCTTTTCCCAGATGCTTGTCCGGTATGTGGCTCTCACGTTGAGCGTATCGAAGGTGAAGCGGTAACACGTTGTACTGGTGGCTTAGTATGTCAGGCACAACGTAAAGAAGCGTTAAAGCATTTTGTTTCCCGCAAAGCGTTAGACGTAGATGGCCTGGGTGACAAGGTGATTGAACAGCTAGTGGATCGTGAGATGGTGGAAACGCCTGCTGATCTATTTAAGCTTTCTGCGGGTGTTCTGACGGTTCTAGAGCGAATGGGTCCTAAATCGGCAACCAACGTTGTCAATGCGCTTGAGAAATCAAAACTCACCACATTGCCACGCTTTTTGTACTCACTCGGCATTCGTGAAGTAGGGGAGGCAACAGCAGCCAACCTAGCACAACACTTCAAGAATCTGGATGCTATTCAGCAAGCGACAGAAGAGCAATTGATTGAAGTTCAGGACATTGGTGTGATCGTGGCAAAACACATTACGACTTTCTTTGGCGAAGAGAAAAACCAAGCTGTTGTTCGTGACTTGCTAGAACAAGGTATCAACTGGCCAGAGATTGCAGCACCACAAGAAGGTGTTGAATTACCATTGGAAGGCAAGACGGTCGTATTAACAGGCACGCTTTCTCAACTAGGTCGCTCAGAAGCGAAAGAAGCATTACAGAACCTAGGTGCGAAAGTAACGGGGAGTGTATCGAAGAAAACAGACATTCTGTTTGCTGGTGAGAACGCGGGTTCTAAGCTTGCAAAAGCGCAAGAGCTCGGTATTGAGATTCAAACTGAGCAAGACTTACTCAACTTAATGAATTAACTTCTCTCAAAAAAGCTAAAAAATACCTAAAAGCCCCAATTGCCAGTCAGTTGGGGCTTTTTCTTTGCAATTAAAAAGTCACTCAATAACCTCTTAATTCCGCTGTTTAGTGATTTCAGTGATCAGGATCGACCCTTCAACGATTCATCTCCTATAGGCCAAAGTCTGCGATCAACTTCAAATTGAGCTTTGTTGTTTTTATCTAAGTGATTGTATTTTAAGTGCTTAATTGCTTGTTGTGTCTTTGGTGTTAAAAATAAGATCTGGATCAACAACTTATATGGAACTTTGGCGTTGGTCATATTTTTTTAGAAAAAAAATAAGTTCCATTTGGATGTTTTTAGATGCGAAGTTAGTCTTAGAAGCGTGGATACACGGTGTGTATGCAGGAACTAAAAAGAACCAATTTAGAAATATTGAGGTTCACTCAGGAATTTACTTCTCTCCTTCGGCGGCCAACTTAAGGTGAGATAGAAAAATACAGCTATATCCATTTTTAGGAGTTTTTTCCATGGACAAATTTTTTAAAGTATCTGCTATTACTGCAGCTATGATGGGCGCAGTTGCTGCTGCTCCTGCAATGGCTAATGACCCAGTTGGACCAGAGTACGCAAGCCAAGTGTCAGAGTTTTTCTCTGAGTCAACTATCAGTGGTAACGTCAACTTCTTCATGCGAGCTCGTGACCGTGCTGGTAAAGATGCAAATGGTAACGATACTGCTAAAGTTGCAAACCTAGACCACGGTTCTATTTTTGCTAACCTCGGTTTCCACTCTGGCTACGTTGCAGATACTGTGGGCTTTGACGCAGTTATCTATTCAACATTCGACATGTGGAATAACGCATCATTTGAGCACGAGATGAACTTCTTTGATTGTGATTCTCCGTACGGCGCTTCTGATTCATGTGATTCGTTTGAAACTGATAACGGTGTTTCTTTCGCTACAGCTGCTGCTAAGTTTAAGTTTGGCGAAAACTTCAATGCTAAACTAGGTTACTTCCAACCATCGGTTCCTAGCACTTTAGGTGTGAACTGGTCGTTTGCTCCTGGTACTTACCGTGGCGGTGAAATCGGTGCAAACTTTGGTGCTCTAGCTCTTGGTTTTGTATACGCAGATCAGTACAAAGCTCCTTGGTTTAAAGAAACTTACGAGTTCAACGAAGGTTCTTTCTGGGGTGGTAAAGGCAAAGATGTTGGTGATGTTTACTCATTCGGTGCTCGCTACGCATTTGAAAATGGCATCTCTCTAGACGCTGGCTACGGTGGTTTGACAGATGGTGATCGTAAAAACTTCCACGTAAAAGTGAAAGGTACAACTGACGGTGGCTTATACTGGTCTCCACAACTTTATGTAGTTGATGACGACAACCAGTTTGATAGCACAGCGTTCCAGGCAGCTCTATTAACAAGCTTCTCTTCTGGTCAGTACTCATACCGTGCTGAAGCGACTTACACATCAGCTGATTCTGATGATAAGCGTGGCCAAGTGGGTAATATGTCTTACCGCTTGACGGAACAATACGGTGGTTCAAATGGTGCGTATGAAGTTTGGTGGAACAACCGTTCAGACTTTAACCACGATGGCGAATATGCATTCTTCCTTTCTGCTTCTCGTGACTTTGCTGACATCGGTGGTAACGGCTTTAGTGCTGGTCTAAGTGGTGCATATGGTGCAGGTGCAAAAGCTGCGGGTTACGATGAGTTGGTAGAATACGCTTACAGCTTCTTTGCTAACTACGCTATCCAAGGTGGTGCACTTAAAGACGCTAACATTAGCTTCTACTACACCAACTTCTACAATGACACTGATGCGCCAGATTGGGGTCCATACTCAAACGCATTTAACGATGAGACAGACTTTAAACTAATCTTAACTATGCCATTTGGTGTAAAATAATTAGGAATAGTTAGACTGGTAAAAGCTGAGCAAATGCTCAGCTTTTTTTGTCTCAGAGACCAAGGAGCTAACCATGAAGAAAGCACTGATCATTCCATTTGTATTGTTCTCCCTTCAAGCTTGCAGCACTGCCCCTAAAACTCCAGCCGAGTATTGGTATGGGCAAGGCGAACGTTTTGGCTCAAATGGCTACCGCTACGACAACGATGTTTTAGCGAACTTAAAAGAGAGTGTTTCTTTTGACGAAGCATCCTACAAGGCGGGCTATGAAGCAGGTAAAGCAGAGTACTGTGATCCTTTCAAAGCGTTTGAAAAAGGTATCCAAGGTACTCGTTATACTGACCAATGTGCAGGTCAGCCTAAAGAAGTCATGATCAAAGCGGAATGGCAAAGAGGGTGGGATGCATTTATCGGTTCTGACTTCTACAAGTTCTAAGTTTTTTAATTTAATGGCCAACGAAGTTTATCAACGTAAAAATAGATAAACTTCGTTAAAACCATTGATAATGTTACTTATTTAAATGTACCACCGTACATTGTGCATAATTCACGTGGTAAGTGTTTTACTGTACCATCACTAAATGTGCAATCTACGCCGGCACCAAATGCATGTCCCGCTGAGTTTTGTGCTAAAGAAATTGGAGATGCAAAAATAAAGCACGCGATAAATAAAGCAGCAATCTTTTTCATGGTGAATCCTCTCACTCATTAAATTTCCAGCTTAGGCTGAATAATTAATTGATCTTTCAATTTAAAGTTAGAATTGTTTTATTTCTTTATCGTACCATTTTGATGTTGGCATAAGACGATTGGCATATAATCGCTTGTCCCGTCTGGTAGATAGCATTGCACGTTAGGCCCTGTAGCGCTGTTACCGTTTGAGCCTGAGTAGGCAAACACGCTTGATGAGAACAACACCACAGCGAACAACATCATTGTCTTTTTCATAGTACTTCCTCTTACTTACCTTAAAAAATATAAGCACCTAATTGACATGCTTATGCGTTAAGTATGTATAGAGACCTAGAAAGATCAAAATTAAATTCAACAGTGTTTTATTTTTTAAAATAAATTTAGATTTCGAAAAAGGAATTATATTTTTCTATGTGTCTGAATTATTTAATTTGAATAATTGAGTAAGAGTAGAAAAAGAGAGTATGCTGATAATATTTATATCACTTAATTTTTGTGGTTAATTTAAATAAGTGAATGAAATAAAAGAAGTAGTTTGAATAGATATGAAATAGGGTGCTTTGCACCCTATTATTTTGACACAAGTCAGCGAGAAACTGGTTTGATCTTAAGAATAATACCCTCAACGGCGATAATTTCGACTCGAGTTCCTGCTGGTAAATCGTGTTCTGATTCAGCAGACCAAGTAGTATCTGCCACTCGTAAGCGGTTCATCCCCACCGTGAAGTCTTCATCTAGCGTCACAATACTACCGACTAATTGCTTCTGCTTTTGGTTAAGATCGCGCGCACTGTCGCTCTTACGATCTTTCGACCATTGCTTTCGCCACCACAGCCACGTTGTCATCAAGCTGAAAGCGGCAAAAGCTAACCATTGCATCTGCCAACTGATGGGCAAGAATGACAAAATGGTTCCGACGATAAGCGCTGATATGCCAAGCCATAAGAAATAGCCAGCAGTGCCGAGTAGCTCGATCGCTAGCAAAGCAAAGCCAAACGCAATCCAATGCCAGAACGTAACGCCTTCCAATAGGCTAAATAAATCCATAAGTAGACCTTAGTCTTTACTTTGTTTGAACATCTCTGCAATACCAGCAACGGAGCCCATGAGTCCAGTTGCTTCAATCGGTAACATGATAATCTTACCATTTTCTGCTTGGCCGATACTCTTCAATGCTTCAGTGTAGCCCTGAGCAATAAAGTAGTTCACTGCTTTGACATCACCTTTAGCAATGGCTTCTGACACCATGTAAGTTGCTTTTGCTTCCGCTTGCGCAGCACGTTCGCGGGCTTCTGCGTGTAAGATCGCAGACTGCTTTTCACCTTCCGCTTTTAAGATCTCTGATTGTTTTTGACCTTCAGCGCGTAAGATTTCTGCTTGGCGCACACCTTCAGCTTCTAAGATTTCTGCACGTTTATTACGCTCTGCTTTCATCTGAGCATTCATCGCTGCGGTCAGATCTGCGGGTGGCTGAACGTCTTTAATCTCAATACGTGTCACTTTAACACCCCAAGGGTTAGTCGCTTGGTCAACAATAGAGAGAAGCTTGGTGTTGATCATGTCACGTTGGCTGAGCATTTCGTCCAGCTCCATTGAACCAAGTACGGTACGGATATTAGTCAGCGTAAGATTACGGATTGCATGCTCTAGGTCGTTTACTTCATAGGCTGCTTTGGCAGCGTCGATAACTTGAACAAAGCCGACTGCGTCGATAACGACATTCGCATTATCTTTAGAAATGACTTCTTGAGCTGGAATGTCGAGAACTCGTTCCATCATATTGATCTTCTGACCGATTCTATCGACAAACGGAATGATTAAGTTCAAACCTGGTTTAAGAGTGTGGGTGTAGCGCCCAAAGCGTTCAACTGTCCAGTTGTTGCCTTGAGGAACGGTTTTAATCGCAGACGCGAGGAGGATGATGGCTAGAGCAACGAAAATACCGATGGTGATCAATGAGTCAATTGGCATGTGCTATTCCCTTAAGTGCATAGTATTGATTCATTTTTACTCATTTGGGCTTATGAAACAATCGTAGAAATGAGAGGTTTGATAAATTCCAGACAAAATAAAGGCCGGAAATTCCCAGCCTTTATTCACTTTAATTTCAGATTGTTACTCTACGTCGAGTATTTACTTAGGATATTCAATCCAACTTGAACCATCTAAAGAGACGTAGTACTTACCATTTACTTCAATCACCGTTGAGCCAGAGTTCTGCGCGACCACTTGTGTTTCTGGTAGGTTTCCTGCTAACTCATCCGGACTAAAGGATTTCTTCTCATAAATGTTTTGCTCAAGAATATTCGATACCAATTGCGATAGCGCTAAATAGCTTGATGGCGCTTTAACGTGCTTAGTATCGCCTTGGCGTTGGATACCTTCGCCGAAGACTTTAATTCCGACAGGAGTGTGAACGATCGTTGGTGCCGGAATCTCACGCATGCCTGAAATCTGCATTCTATCTCCTCGCATACCGGCGCCATGCTCTGGCACTAAAGCAACAACGATATTGCGTTTGGAGGCTTTAAGCTCTTGGAAGAATGAATAAAGATCATCAAGAAGGTTCTTTAGACGTTTCTTGTAACTCACCATAGACGTTGTCGAATTGGCATTGATGATGCGGTTACCATCATGCAAAGAAATGGTGTTATACAACGCAACCACTTTCTCATCATCGCTTTCGATTCGTTGTTGCCACCAGTCATCAAGCACCTGTTTGTCACGGAAGATCGACGAGCCATCAAATGATTTTTGGTAAGGCTTGAATCCTTCTTGAGACATCAGGTTCGTTTTTAGATCGCCATCTTTTTTGATCAGCTCTAAGAAGCTATCGAACACACCGTTATGGTTCATCAACAGATTTTCTTTGAAGCCGAGATCTTTCAGGTTATCGAACAAGTAACATTGCTTCGGAGCCGGTTCGAACAACTTGCTGTGCTCTTGCTGGCCACAGCTCGCTCTTAGCAGTCTAACAACGGCAGGCCCGCTGTAGGATGTCGCCGCGCTGAAGTTATCAAACATGACATCAAACTCTTTGAACAACGGGTGATCAGCCATACCAGCAATCTCAATGTCATCCCAGGCGACGGAACAGATGCTCAAGAACAGCAAATCAAACGGAGCATCTTGTGCACTATCAGGGCTGAACGAGACACGTCGTGACGCTTCTTTAGCAAAGAAATCTGCTGTCATACTGTTGAGCGACTCATCGTTGATTTCTGTGACTTGAGGTTGTGTCGTTTCCGCCACTTCCGTAGTTGTTGGTGGCGCAGGCTGAGTTGTCTCAACGGTGACTGAACCCTGTGGCGTTTTGGGAATGCTGACGTAAATCATCGCGATGATAACGAAAACAGAAACGCGTAAAAACTTACTCAGGATGAAATACGCTGCGCACAAAACAAACAACTCAAGCAATGCTTGCACCGAGATGAAGCGTCCCATGAGCTCGACAAGATAGCTAAACTCAAACTGCATCAACTGACCCGCCTGAGCCCATAGTCGCTCTAACGGAGGTAAGAAAGAGTCATAATGCAGTAGCCATGCAGCGATGCTCACTGCGATAACATGCCGCAGAACATTCAATGCTCTTACTGGCACGGGTAACAGAATAAAGAGCAAGAGCGCAAAGTTTTCTAACGGATGGAAATCGATGACCCCTTGGAGGAAGAGGGCAACTTTGGCAATAAAATAAATGTTCCACCAACCCAATCCAATTGTGAACTGAGCGGGCTGTTTAGAGTGTGAAGTCATCACTTAAGCTTCTTGTTTTTGTTTACAGAAAGATCTTGTTCAAAGTACTGCGCGCGTTTTAAGTATCTATTGTAGAGTCGCTTTATCGCGTTTACTGCATCACGCAGAAAGTAGCCAAGGACTAATCCTACGCAAAGGCTAATGCCTACGGTGAGCATAAAGTCATCAATGTTCATTTCTGCTCCTTAATGGCGATGGCTTTTTTAACTGCGAACAAAGCAGGTACCTCGATCATAGGCTTTTTCGTTACCGCGAAAATCTGTTTCTCCGTGGTCAAGCTTGATACCTCCTCGGAGATGCTGACTTCATCCTCTAGGATGTATTTTAGTTCAGCTTCGATGTCGTAATGGGTATCGAAGGTGCGCGTTGAGTGAAACAAATCTCGAGGTGGAAACTCGAAAATATTGTTGAGTGCAACATCGATGTCGTTATGACGGATAGCACTGAACAAAACGTACAGTGCTTTGTTACACGCGGTGACAACATCACCATCTCGTCGAATGTGGCACAAACGAAGGCATTCTTCAGGGCTCATTCCCGGCAGCAAATTCAACTTAATTAGAGCAAAGTTGACGTTAGAACGGCTCGAACTGGCGATCACATCTGTACAGTATTGACTGAAGTCTCTGTTATGCAGGTAGCCTTTGCTGCCAAATTTAACGTCGTACTTTAGTAAGGCCTCTAAGCTTTGAGGCAATGCACGCGTCAGCATTTGCCCTTGTATAGCCTCTACCTGAGTCATAAAGCGCATCTGAGGAACTTGCACTGGTGAAATCAGATTTACACCAGCACGAAGCAAAAATTTTTCATCCGCATACCGTAAACATTGTTGTGTTTCTCTGATCACGAGCTTGAGTTGTCTGCCCGCTTTCGTGCGCAATCGGTAGCAATCCAATGCCAACTGTTGCACTTCGCTCTGACTTGAACAGTTGAAAACGATCGTCGATGCTCTAGGGCTGTCTAACATCTCCAATAGCTGTTGGTTATTTTCTGCTAGGTGCATTCCTCTTGGCACTTTTGTGCTATCACCCAAGGCTTCTTTCGTAATGTAAAGTCGTTCGCTATCGGCTTTGTCTTCAGTAATTTCGTTCGTTTGCAACTTTTCATATGGTGTCGCGAGCAAGTGGCCGTTCTTATCAAAAGATAGGATGTATTCCTCTTCTGATTTCACCCCATGTTTGCTGGACCAAAAGTCGACAAAGTAACTGTATCGTGTTTCATCTAATGCGCTCATCGTCGCCAAACCAGCAAGGTATTGATTATTCGTCAACAACTTAGGCTTAAGTATCGATGTCGCCAAATGACCATAGATACATATATTGATAATGAGCGATTTTTTATGGGCGAATTCATTTATTGTTCTTAGGAATATGCCTGCATCTTTGTCGCTGCAGTGAGATAAAATCGAGTCGGGAATAAACAAAATATAGTTAGAGTTCTTACTAATATTTATTTTGTGAATGTCTTTAGCAAGATTAATTGGGTCTAACTTCTTTTTTTGGCTTTTATTACTTATGAAGTAGATCTTATCAAGATAACTATCAGATAAGTCATTGAATTTTTGTGATGCTTCGCGGTTTAGACCGGAAAGGAAAGTTTCTTTATTGGTGAAACTTGTAAGTGAAGTGTTGTAATTTTGGCTTGATGCACTAATTAAGAAATCAATTGTCATGTGTTTGTGAGAAAATAAATTGACGTATACAGATCGATTTTCTCGTTCACTGGTAATTGCGGATAGACCGTTTATTAATGACATCAAAATAGCCTTTTAATCAGTTGGTTATGTTCATCTTTCTTTGTCTTTAAGCTGTCGCTGTATGTAAAACGTTACAGAAAAAAATGCCAATGTGACAATAAAATGACGCAAAGATATTAAACGAAATTGATCAAAAATAAAATTAGATATAGCATTATCTGCCTTGATGTTTATAAGTTTAAAATTATGCATTTGCAAACTAATATGTTTATAGTTTGACTATAATTTTGGCTTATATGTCGTAAACGGATAATTACAACTCATCTTCATAATCTCAGTTTCTGAAGCCAAACATCATTTAGGAATTTAATAATCATGTGATCAATGACTTAGGTTGTTCACATTTTTTCTCATTCTATAAATATGTGATGCACGGGTTAGGTGCGTCAAATTTTCAGCATCGTATTTGATAAAAATTTAAGCAAGATAGGAGTGTCTTAGCGCTTTATCAGATGCGTGGATAACGTGGAAAGATGTCGTGACAGAGCCAGCAAAAGACATTAATTCGATCTACTCTTCATATGACTTAACTCAGCATCAATATGTTGAGACGACAGAAAACGAGTCGTATCTCAATGTGAAAAGTAAATGGTTGGTTTTTCAATCTCAATCGACCAAAGACAGTGGAACTGGGATCAAAAACAAACAAGCAGGTCTTGAAACGGAAGCGATATGAAGCGCCTTCTTTTTGTTAGCCTGAGGGGCGGGTGTGGAGCAACCACGGTAACCGCAAACTTGGCTCAAGCTTTAGTCAAAATTAACAAGCAGGTTCTTGCGATCGACGCAGTGCCTGAGAATCTGTTACGCCTTCACCTTGGTCTTCCTTATGAAGAGCGAGACGGTTGGGCTGCACGTGTGTTGTCTGGCGATGCTTGGGTAAAGGCTGGGTATCAAAGCCCGCAAGGCGCCCTGTTGCTGCCATTTGGCGAATTGGATGCCGACCAAAAGGGGCTGTTCGCTCAATCTTATCAATTCCTTAAAGCGCTTGGTCGTTCAACCTTGCAAGTCACAGATGCAGAGCAATGGCAGTTGTTCCACGGTGATATGTCTTACCTCATGACTCCAGAAATGAACGCGTTTGTTGAGTCGATGGACATGGTGTTTGTGGTTATTAACGCTGATGCAATGAACTACGCAACGTTACAAACGGCGCTTAGACACTCGTCTAAAATCAGCAACCTAGTTGAGTCTGGTAAGCTGCGTTACATTCTTAATCAATATCAGCCTGAGACTGAGATTGGTCGAGATTTCATGCTGGTGTTTAAGAAGGAACTTCAAGCGTCGTTAGTGCCTGTTCTCATGCACCGTGATACGGCATTGGCTGAATGCGCCGCCAATTTGACAACCGTTCAGCATTACTCTCCGACGAGCCAAGCAGCGAAAGATTACCAGTCTTTGGCATTTTGGTGCGTTTCAACGCTTGCCGCTGCAACTTCTCAGGGCTAGTGCATGCGTAGCCTCAATCTTATCTTCCAGAGTTGGATAGTCGATCAATTTCAGTCGCACAAGCAGGCGTATGAGCAAGCTTGGGAGTGCAAAACCAATTGGTTGGGTAACATTGTGCTTTCTGTTTGGTTTTCATTGAGCTTTGTTTTCCTAAAACCTGTGATTTCCGGTGTTCCTTCTTGGAAACTGCCACTGGTCTATTTCCCACAAGTTAACTACGCCGCTCCTCGCTTGTTCGACCCGATTCGATTTGTTGTCCAGAGCGTTTGGTTACTGTGTTTTAAGCAAAGTGTGGCGTCTGCTTGGTCTCATCAAGCCAGTGGCGTCGTGATGCATCTTGCTGAGAAAATCCGTAATGCTTTCTACTTGCCGTTCGAGCTGGTGGCGAAAAGTGTTCGTTGGTTAGAGCAAACGGCCAACCAAGTTAAAGATCCTGAAGTTCGTGAACGCATGAAAGCCAGCAAGTCCGCGATGGTGTTGAACTATGCATTGCTGTTCCTCGTGGTGTTGCTCGCGTTGCTCTGTTTTACCGTGCCATTCGGTTATCAGGCACAGACTGTATTTGTGCTTTTATTGTGGGCACTTGCCATGATGGTGCGACGCATGCCGGGGCGCTTTCCGACCATGTTGCTCATCATTCTTTCGGTGACAGCATCTTGCCGTTATCTCTGGTGGCGTTACTCATCAACCTTAAACTGGGACGATCCTATTGCACTGATCTTAGGGGGTATTTTGCTTTTGGCAGAAACCTATTCTTGGATCGTGTTGATGCTGGGTTACTTCCAGAATATATGGCCGCTTAACCGTAAGCCGGTTTCGATGCCACAAGATCAATCGATTTGGCCAACCATCGATTTGATGATTCCGACTTACAACGAAGATCTCGACGTGGTTAAAGCGACGGTGTACGCCTCAATGGGTGTGGACTGGCCAAAAGACAAATTAAAAATTCACATTCTCGATGATGGTAAACGAGACAGCTTCCGTGATTTCGCAAAGAGTGTTGGCGTTAACTACATTCGCAGGCCGACTAACGAGCACGCCAAAGCCGGTAACATCAACTATGCGTTAAAGCAGACGGATGGTGAGTTTGTGGCGATCTTCGACTGTGACCACATTCCAACTCGAGCATTCTTCCAGCTTACGATGGGGATGTTCCTCAAAGATCCGAAGCTGGCGCTGATTCAAACTCCACACCACTTCTTCTCTCCGGATCCGTTTGAACGTAACTTATCGAACTTCCGCAATGTGCCTAACGAAGGCAACTTGTTTTATGGGTTAATTCAAGATGGTAACGATTTGTGGGACGCGACTTTCTTCTGTGGATCGTGCGCCATTTTGCGCCGTGAACCGCTTGAAGAAGTGGGTGGTATTGCAGTTGAAACCGTAACGGAAGACGCACATACGTCACTGCGCATGCACCGATTGGGCTATCGCTCTGCTTACCTTAAGCAGCCAATATCAGCGGGTTTAGCGACAGAAACCTTATCGGCACACGTAGGGCAACGTATTCGCTGGGCGAGGGGCATGGCGCAGATCTTCAGGGTCGACAACCCGCTCACCGGTAAGGGGCTGAAGTTGTCGCAGCGGCTTTGTTACGTCAATGCCATGCTGCATTTCTTATCCGGTATACCGCGTATTGTGTTTTTGATTGCACCTCTGGCGTTTTTGTTGCTGCACTCTTACGTCATTTACGCACCAGCATTGGCGATCATCCTGTACGTTTTGCCGCACATGATCCACGCCAGTATGACCAACTCACGCATGCAGGGTGACTATCGTTACTCCTTCTGGGGAGAAGTGTATGAAACCGTGCTTGCTTGGTACATCGCAAGACCAACCACCGTCGCTTTGTTTGCGCCTCATAAAGGGACATTCAATGTAACGGCGAAAGGGGGCCTAGTTGAAAAATCGCATTACGACTGGGTGATCTCTCGACCGTATTTGGTGCTCGTGGCACTGAATATTCTTGGTTTTGCCGTGGGTCTGTATCGAATGGGGTGGGGGCCCCAAGATGAGGTTGGTACTGTCATCGTTAACTTAGTATGGACGATGTACAACTTACTGATCTTAGGTGCAGCGGTCGCGGTTGCGGTAGAAGCGAAACAGGTACGAAAAGATCACCGCGTCGAGGTGGCAATTCCTGTTGCGGTGAGATTGCACTCTGGGCATTTGATTCAAGCTCAGATGAAAGACTTTTCATTGGGGGGCGTCCGCATCGAAATCGATGGCGTTGACGAACAAACTTGCCAGTACTTACTCGGTCAGTCACTCGAAGTGATTCTGAATCGTGGTGGACAAGAATTCGTGTTCCCGATGACGGTTGCCTATGCTCATAAAGGCATGTTCGGTATGCAACTCAACGAATTGTCGCATCAACAACAAATCCAATACGTCCAATGTACATTTGCACGAGCAGATACATGGGCGAAATGGCAACAAGGCTATCAAGCAGATAAGCCACTATCGAGTATGCAAGCCGTTCTACAAGTCGGCTTTAATGGATACAAGCGCTTGCTACAACACTGCCCGAAATTTGTCGTGGTCAGTGTGGATGCACTTTTATTTTGTATCGAATTTATTTGGTCACTTCGACCTCGCTATGTCCCAATCAGGACCACAAGTCATGCTAAATAATAAAAAACTAACAGCGTTGACGACGGCAATCACTCTGATGTGTATGTCGGGCAGTCTCGCGGCACAAGAAGTAAAACAGCAATTGTCGGAACCTCAAGCTCAGCAACAAGACGCGGAAAATGCCACCGTCTTTAAGCGAGTCGTTCCATTTACTCAATTGGGCTACAGCGGCTCAATTGCGATTCAAGGCAGTGAAGCGAACGCTTATGTCGGCTTTGGCTCTCGCCTTGATGAGGTGGTTTCAAAAGCCACGTTGTACTTTGATATTACGCCTTCGCCAGCGTTACTTGCTTTGGTATCGCACGTCAAAGTGTACTTGAACAACGAGTTGATGGGCGTGGCGTCTATCGTTGATGGTCAGCAGGGTAAAAAGCTCAGTCTTTCTATGCCACTGGATACGCGTTACTTCAGTAACTACAACCAAATTCGTTTTGAGCTGATTGGCAATACTCAAAAAGACTGTGCCAACCCGAATGATTCCAGTATTTGGGCCGAGATCAGCCAAAGCAGCCGCATCGAAATGTTTGTGCAAAAAACGCAGCTAGAAAGCGATTTGAGCTTACTGCCAGCGCCTTTCTTTGATGTTCGTGACTTTAGCCAACTTAATCTGCCTGTTGTGATGGGCGATAAATATGACTTAGACGAAGTGAAAGCCGCGGGTGTTTTGAGTTCCTACTTCGGCTCTTTAGCGGCTTGGCGCGGTGCGCAGTTCCCTCTGAGTTTCGACACTTTGCCAGAGCGCAACGCTGTGGTGTTTATCACCAACGACAACAAACCTGAATTCCTAAAAGACTTCCCAGATACGGATGGCCCGCGTGTACAGGTGATTACCCACCCAACCGACCCCTACGTGAAGTTATTGCTGGTGATTGGTCGTGATAGTGCTGACCTAAACACCGCGGTACGAGGCTTGGCATTGGGTAACCAAATTCTCACCGGCCCCATTGCCAAGATCAACGAGGTGAAGCAAATCAAACCTCGCGTGCCTTACGATGCGCCAAACTGGGTGAGCACAGATCGACCGGTTGCGTTGTCTGAATTGGTTGAGCAAAAGAGCATGCTGCAAGTAGAAGGTCGCACACCACCGCCTATCAGCGTGAGCCTACGTTTACCACCAGATCTGTTTACTTGGCAGAGCCGCGGTATTCCAATGGATCTGAACTACCGTTACTCACCGCCGACGGAAGACCATTCTGGCTCCCGTCTGACATTGAGCATTAACGACCAGTTCATCGAAGCCTTTAACCTGACCACTGCTGGCCAAGGTGGCGACTCTAACCGCGTTCGTGTGCCATTGTTGGATGACAGCATTCTTAGCAGCGACGACCGTGTACGTATTCCAGCATTCAAAGTGGGCAGCAAAAACCAGATCGATTTTGAATTTGGCTTTGCCTCTGTCACTGATGGCTTGTGTCAGGTGACTCAACCAAGCAAGCAATATGCAGTGGTTGATGGCGACTCGACGATCGACTTTAGCGGCTTCCCGCATTACATCGAAATGCCAAACATGCGTGCGTTCGCAACATCTGGCTTCCCGTACACACGCATGGCGGATCTGTCTGAAACTGCTGTTGTGGTGCCAAAAAACGCACCAAAAGAAGCACTGCAAACCTTCTTGAATGTGATGGGCTCTTTGGGCGGTGATTCTGGCTACCCAGGCATCCAAGTATTGTTGACCGATAAGTGGGATGCACAAGCGCTAAAAGACAAAGATATCTTGAGCATTGGTGTGGTGCGTTCATTAGAAGAAGCGGCGAACGACCCAGACCAAGTGAATCTGGTGGTTGAAGCAGGCGAGCGCCAAATTCGTCTACCGAGCAAGAATGAACGGCAGCTTGGTATGAACTGGATGAACCCAAGCGATGCTAACCAAGTGCCAGCTGATTATGTTTCAGTGGAAGCAGGCGGCTCCTTTGCTGCGATTTATGGTATGGAATCACCTTACACAAATAATCGCAGTTTAGTGTCTATCATGGCTGCTCATCCTGCTGATTTTGCTACGGTTGATGAAGCACTTGCGGATTCGGGCAAAGTGGAGCATATGTTTGGCTCTGTGGTGACATTCAGAAACGATGAAGTCGCGAGCTATAACGTTGGTTCTCACTACTTTGTGGGTGAGCTGCCAGTGTGGCAATTAGTTTGGTTCCACTTCTCAAATCACCCAATCATCGTGGCATGCTTCGCTGCGTTGTTGATGGTGATCGTGACTATTGTGCTTTGGCGTGTTCTGCGTCAGGTCTCTGCAAAACGTCTAGAGAAAACTGAGGAGGAAGAGGAATGAAAAAGCTGATTGCACTTATCATGCTACTGACTTCTCCTCAGCTGTGGGCAAACACCTGTGACTGGCCACAATGGGACACATTTAAGTCGGTTTATATCGAACAAGGTCGAGTCGTGGATGGCAGCGATGAACGCATGATCACCACATCGGAAGGCCAGTCCTATGCGTTGTTTTTTGCTTTGGTTGCCAATGATCAAAAAGCGTTTGCCGAAGTATTAAACTGGACTCAAGTGCATTTAGCTGGTGGTGACCTTACGGCAAGATTGCCAGCTTGGTTATGGGGTCGAAAAGCGAACGGCAGTTTTGGTGTGTTAGATACCAATGCAGCATCGGATTCCGATCTTTGGATTGCTTACGCTTTAGTGGAAGCGGGTCGACTGTGGGATAACTATTACTACCAATCGCTTGGTCATCTGCTTGCTAGTCGTATTCTACGAGAAGAGACTGTAACTATTGACGGTGTGGGCACCGTGTTACTGCCTGCACCAACAGGGTTTGAGTTTGGTGATCGTTACCGTTTGAACCCGAGCTATGTGCCGTTACAGCTGATTGCGCGAATGGAAGCTCTGTATCCGCAATATTCATGGGATGATATGTATAAAGCAAGCGCGCAAATGCTAACGCAAACCATGCCAAAAGGTTTCAGCCCTGATTGGGCAACGCTCAGCCAAGGCCAGTACAGTGGCGACTCGGTGACTGGGCCAATTGGCAGTTACAACGCCATTCGTACCTACTTATGGGCGGGTATGCTTGATGACCAAGTCGCAGAAAAAGCTCAGCTGATTCAGCAAATGCAGCCCTTTGTCGCAGCGACTAAAGCGCTCGGCGCACCACCACGAGAAGTGAATACAGAAACGGGTGAATACACTCAAGTTGGCAGTGCAGGATTTTCTGCCGCTGCTTTGCCTTTGTTGGCGGCATCTGGTGAGTCTGAGCTGCTCAAAGCACAAGCAAGCCGAGCGCAGCAAGAGCTTATCTCGGACAGAAACGACCACTACTACGACAATGTTTTGAGCTTGTTTGGCCTAGGCTGGCATCAGGCGCGCTATCGCTTTGGCGAGCAAGGTGAACTGTTGCCTGCATGGAGCGAGCAATGCCAATAACAAGACGTGCTTCGTGGTTGATCTCGCTGGCCATGATGGCGAGCGGGATTGCTCCTGTTTATGCTCAAAGTTTTAGCTCAAAACCGCTTAGCAAAGCGCAGTTAGCCGCAGTATACCAACCAGTTGAAACGGTTCAGTTCTCGACATCTCTTGCTCGGGTAAACTCGGTGGAGTGGCTGGTTGAACAACTGAAACTGGCGGATGCAATAGGACGCGACGACATTGTTGAAAGTACGTTAGAGCGTTTGTTTGCTATTGAGGAAGGCAACCCGATTGGCTTGTATTACCAAGCCAATATGTACTTAAAGCGTAAGCAACCTGAGTTGGCGAAGCAGACGTTTCAGCGTTTAACCAAACAATCGCCAAATTCTCCACAAGCCAAAGACTTGGCTGCCATCATGTCTCTTCAAGGCGATAAGAAAGGCGATTACCAACGAGCTAAGTTGCTAGCTAAATCTGGCCGTTACGAAGAAGCCATCCAAGCGTATAAAGTCATTTTTCCAAACGGCATGCCTTCTGCTGCATTGCAGTTAGAGTTTCTTCAGCTGCAAAGCAATCTTGATGGAAGTTGGCAGGCGGTAAAACAAGGTTTAGAGCGCTTAAATGCAGATTACCCAGGTGTGCCTCAGTTTCAACTCGCATTGGCGAATCATATCCGTAAAGAGAATCCAGCTGACCCATGGATTTTGGATACCTACAAAAAGCTCGCTTTAGCGCCAGTGATTGGCAGCAGTGCGGCGACATCTTGGTTGCGCGCTCTTGATCAACTGCCGATTTCAGAACAAGTAGTTCAACAATACGCGATTCTAGCGAGTTACTATCCTTCGGACCTTGAGATTCAACGTGCCAACCAAGGTGCGAAGAAACGCTGGGAAACCGAGCAAGATCTACGTAAGGACCCAACCTATCTTGCCAAATTGAAAGGTCTCAAACTGCTGGATGAAGACAAAACCTTGCAAGCCGAGAAGCAGTTGCGTTATGCGATGACGACGCGTCCGAACGACCCAGAAATATTGGGTGGTATGGGCAAGGTCTATCTGCGTAAAGGTCAGCAACAAAAGGCGCTTGAGTACTTTGAACGAGCACAGCAGCTAGACAAAGACCCAGATAGTGCTTCGAAGTGGGCCACTCTGATTGAAACCTCGCAATATTGGGCTTATTTGGATCAAGGTGATGCACTGGCTGAGAAAGGGCAGTTTAAACAAGCTGAAAGCCTTTACCGTAAAGCCATTCAGTCTGATAAAACACAGCCTTATGCCTTTACCTCTTTAGGGGCGCTTTACTTAGCACAAAAGAATTATGCCGCAGCAGATAAAGCTTATATCCAAGCACTACAACTTGAAGCGCTGAACGGATCTGCCTTACGTGGACGACTCGATGTTCGTATTGAGCAGCAGGATTGGAATGGCGCGGCTTCACTTGCACAGCGTTTTTCTCCAGCACAAAAACAGGTGGTGTCCCAGAAAATCAATGGTATTCAATCTGAGATCATTCTGGCGAGATTGCGCATTGCGATAGCGAAAGATGACCAAGCAGGTATGCAATCTGCAGTGGAAGAATTGATTGAGCTAAAACCAACATCGCCGTGGTTGAGACTGGATATTGCTGATGTTGTTCGCTCTATGGGGGATAAACGTCGTGCCGACAAACTGATGTCTGAATGGGCGACGAACAGCACTGATCCGGAAATGAAGTTCGCTTATGCCTTGTATCTTGCTCAAGATTTTAAAGTAGATGCGGCGATTTCTGAGTTAGAGAGTGTGCCGAAGCGCGAAGTTACCCCTGCCATGGAGCGTAACCTCACACGCTTAAAGCTCAATGCTGATTTACAAGATTTACCCGCGCGTTATCAGGCCTCACCGAAGGCTGTCACTACCATGTTGACGTCGCTTGAGTCTCAATATGCTGGGCAAGTTCAACCTCTAGCAAGGCTTGTGAGTGCTTGGGTAGAGATTGAAAAGGTCGATGAAGCGCAGCGTATTTATCAAAGTATTCGCCCCTCAAGCAAATGGACTACCGACGAAAAACTCGCTTACGGCAGTATGATGGTGAGCTTGAATCAGTTTGACGATTTCGACCAATGGTACGAAGGCTTGGCGTTGAGTAAAGACCAGCAAGCAGTCAGTGCATCTGAAGCGCTGCAATTTGATGAACTCAAAACACGTCGTACTTTAGCGCAAGCGGATTTGTTACTCGCGAATCAACAGCCAGAGCAAGCAATGGCTTTGTATGAACGTATCTCATCAAAACCTGAACCATTCAAGACGCAAGCTCAGGTCGGCTTGCTGCAAGCTAGCGCACAGAGTGGAGATGAGGCAACCTATCACGACTTGCATCTGATCTTGAATAAGAAGCGCGACACGCTGAATGCTGCTCAGTTGATGACGGTTGCTTCGGTATTCAATCAACTTGGTTACCGCAATGATGCGAACACCCTGAACCGCTTGCTCGATGATACACAGGACGCCGACGCTCTAGCGTATCGAAACAGCATGTCTATTGCGATGGACAATCAGCAATGGACGTTAGCGGAAGAGCGCGGACGTCAGGCACTGAACAGTGATCGAATTGAAAAAAGTGCACAACCAGATGAAGCAAGTCTAGAGACGCTTACTTTGCGTGAGTTGTATGACACAGCAGATGACTACTGGCTAACGCGCAATGTTAAGTCGGACATCGATACGCTCCATGATCGCAGTGATGGTCATGTACTTATTGGTTGGGATTACAGTGCGCGTGATGGGCGTAACTCATCTAACCAAGTCCCAATCGAAGCGCGTATTCCGATTGAATCACTCGATGGGCATCTGTTGCTGAGAGCGGATTACGTGTCAATCGATTCCGGCGAGCTAGATTACTACGAGAAGACAAACGGCTCTGACAGTACCTCATTCCAAGATGATGCGTCGGGTATGGCGCTTGGTGTGGGTTGGCAAGCCAAAGATTGGCAAGTGGATATCGGCACTACACCGATTGGTTTTGACCATACTACTTGGGTAGGTGGGATCAGTGTGGATGGTGATCTCGGGGACTTTGGGTGGACAGCAGAAGCGTCGCGTCGACCTGAAACCAGCAGCACACTCTCTTACGCTGGAATGACAGTACCGAGTGGAACCAGTGATCCTCAAGGCAAAAAATGGGGTGGTGTAGTTCGAACAGGCGTTAAGCTCAATTCGAGCTGGGATATAGGTGGCCCTTACGGTTTTTGGAGCAGCCTGCAATACCATGCACTGACGGGTGAAAACGTTGAAGACAATACTCGCCTCGGTGTGCTTGGTGGGGCTTACTACAAACTGATCGCAACGGATGATCAGCGCCTGAGCATTGGCACTAACTTGATGTACCTCGACTATGACAAAAACTTGGGTGAATACACACTTGGTCATGGTGGCTACTACAGCCCGCAAAGTTATTTCTCTGTGTCATTGCCAGTCAACTATTACGGTCGCTACGACAGCACATGGTCGTATCAATTGAGTGCTTCCATTTCTAACTCATGGACAGAAGAAGATGCGCCTTATCTATCTTCTGGTGATAGTTCTGAGCGCGGTGGCGGTTTTGGTGCATCGCTGCAAGCCGCCGTTGAGAAGCGAGTGAGTAAACGTTGGTATATCGGTGCGCTGGTGGATCTGCAGCGTTCAGAGTTTTATACGCCAAACCATTTCATGCTGTACGGAAAATACACCTTCAATGACCGCTGGCAGCCGATTGAATACCCACCTGCGGTACCTACGCTGTACAGTGATTTTTAGCCCTCGTCTTTCTCGCGACGAGTGTTTTAAGAATGGTAGAAACAACAAAGGCCGGAGTTTTCCGGCCTTTTCTATTTAAGTTGTCCTGCTTTAAATCGATTCGCTTAGTACAAAATCGAGTAAAGTTGACGGCGGTACTTACTTGCCAGTGCGTTGCCTTGGCCAAGTGCGCTCAAGATATCCATAAAGACTTTCTTCACTTCACCATCTTGTGCGCCTAGGTTGGTCTTAAGAATGTTCCAAAGTAGCTCTAACGCTTCTTCATCGCGACCCACTTGGTTGTACTGAACTGCAAGTTCACACGCCAATTCAATGTTGTCAGGGTTTGCTGCTAGTTCTTGTTCAAGACGCTGAAGCTCTGGGCTTTCTGCTGCTTGAAGGTGCAGGTCTAACTTCGCGATCAAACCTTTGTAGTAGTTGTCTTGGTATTCCAGTGGAATCGCGCTTAACAGCGTTTGTGCCAATTCAAACTGTTTGGTTTCCAGCAAGCAATCTGCCATCGCCAGTTTCACGTCGCCACGGTTTTGAAGCTCTTCCGATAGCGTTTGAAGAATCGCTAACGCCTGAGCATGCTCACCTTGTTGGAGCAATTCACTTGCTTGCTTCAATTGCATCTCATCTTGGCTTGGTAGATGCTTTTGCAGCATTGCTGTAATCGCATCAATAGGCTGAGGGCCACCCATACCATCGACGGCTTGGCCGTTCATGAATAATGCGATGGTTGGTAGCACCTGCACTCCAAATTGAGAAGCAAGAGCAGGTTGCTGTTCACAGTTCAATAGAGCAAGGGTAAATGCGCCGTTGTATTGCTGAGTCAGCATTTGTAGATCAGGAATCACTTGTGCGCTTTCTGGTTGAGCGCCCGCCCAAAAGTGAATCAATACAGGCGTGTTCATTGATCCTTCAAGCGTTTCACGGAAATTTTGTTCTGTTAACTCAACGATAAATGGGGATTGCATCAGAGTATCCTTGCTTTTTGTTTCTTGTCGTTGATTGTAGATATGGAGTTGATATTTGGGAAATTCAAGCGATAGAAAGGAAAAACGCTGCCGAAGCAGCGTATTCCTGATAGCAAGCGAAAGTGCTATTAAATTTGGCTAGTCCAGCACGGTTTAGAGAGTCTTGTTAGACGTTATAGTGGTGTGCTGGGTGTGGTATCAAAATAGGATGAACATGGTCAACACTACACCCACACTAAGCCAGTTAAGCTGATTTAATGTCATTATTGTCTCGCGAAAATACAAAACAGAAAGGGTGGCGATACCAAATCTATAGTGAGTATCCACATCACGTTCAGGCTCGATGGATGAAGATACTGACTTAGAAATTGATTCGAACATTGAGGTTTTCTTAACCTACATGCTCATAATGACATCACATTGTTACGGTAAAATTACATCGTGATAAAAATTTTTTATGCTGCTTGTCGCAAAATCTTATCAAGAACACGAGTTGGTAACAGGCGCTTCAATACCGCAAAAACTTTAGTCGGTGTGGTGATTCGGTAGCGAATTTTTGGTTTATCACTGGTGAGTGCGTGAAGCACTGGTTCAATACAAGACTCAGCAGGAAGGACAAATTTGTTGTTCGACTTGTCGTTATCTAAACGCTGCTTTTGCCCTTCGTAAGCTGCTCTGTGGGCACTGTTTTCCACATCAATCCACTGCTCAAACGCTTTTAAGGCATTTTGTCTAAACTGGGTTTCTATTGGGCCGGGTTCGATCAGTGCAACTTTGATGTTAGTGTCCATCAATTCTAAACGTAGCGTGTCTGTCCAGCCTTCAAGTGCGAATTTAGAGGCGTTATAGGCACCACGATATTTCATCGCAGCAAACCCTAGCACAGAGCTGTTTTGGATGATTCTTCCTTCACCCTGTTTGCGCATGTGTGGCAACACTTCTCTAACGAGTTGGTGCCAGCCAAAAAAGTTGGTCTGAAATTGTGCTTGAAGTGCTTCTGTTGGCAGATCTTCTAATGCGCCAGGTTGTCCGTAAGCGCCATTATTAAATACGGCATAGAGCTTTCCCTCGGCCAGTTCCAGAGCTGTTGAAACTCCGGCAGAAATACTTTGAGGATCATTAAGATCTAACTGAATGCAGGTTAAGCCTTCACTGGTTAAGCGTTGAACATCTTGCTCGTTGCGACAAGAGGCAATAACGTGAAAGCCCTCTTTTTGTAAAGCATGGGCACATACGTATCCGATGCCTGTGGAGCATCCGGTGATCAGAACTGACTTTTTCATATTAGGGCTCACAAAAGGAGGTAGTGAGCGTTATGATTCAACAACTTCTGTCTTGAAGCAAGTTCTTGAGTGCTGGCTCGACGCGAGAATAGCTGAACTTGAAGCCAAGCTCGGTGAGCTTTTTAGGTTTGGCTCGAACGCTATCAAACAGCAAACAAGACGATTCGCCCATTGCCATGTTCATGACCCATTTAGGGGTAAACAGGATATGTGGTCGTTTGAGAGTTTTCGCCAATGTGCCGCTGAAGATTCGGTTGCTGACAGGGTGCGGGGCACACAAGTTGAACTCGCCATGAGCATGCGGTGTTTCGAGTAAGTACATAATGGCTCGAACCATATCCAAAATATGAATCCAAGGCATGTACTGTTTACCGCTTCCTAGTGGGCCGCCTAAACCGAGCTTATAGGGGAGAAGCATTTTGGCAAGTGCTCCACCATTTTGTCCAAGCACTAAGCCCGTTCGAAGTATGCAAACTCGAGTTTGCTCGGATTCTGCACGCTTGGCAATTTGCTCCCAACGAGCACAAACATAGTGCGCAAACGCCTCACTATTTACGTGTAAGCATTCGTCAAAAGGGTGGTCTTGTTGATCGCCGTAATAGCCAACCGCAGAGCCGCTAATAAATACCGCTGGTGGCTCGGTACTGGCGTGAATCAATTCAACGATCCGCTCGGTCACTTTCCAACGGCTGTTACAAATGACCTCTTTCTGCTCCTTGCTCCAGCGTTTATCTGCAATCGGTTCGCCTGCAAGGTTAATCACCGCATCGACGTCATTGAGATCTTCAATCGAATCTAGGGAGTCTAGATATTGAATGTTACCGACATCGGCATGCTGTAATCGCTGTTTTGCCTGCGCAGGGTTACGCGTCAACAAAATTACTTGGTGCGTAGTCAGGAGCTTAAGGAGCTCTGAACCAATAAAGCCCGTACCGCCAGTCAGTAATATCTTCATGTCATCCCTTTGATTGTAAAACCATTCAAACATTATAGTCGTTAACCGCCTTGCATGATCATTTCAATGACTTGCGATGTCGATTTTATTATTAGTTCCTAATGGTTTAGTAGCGATTTCTTACCAAGCGATGCAAAGCTCACAGTTTGAGTAAATGTAACAGAATGTTATCAAGCATTGAGCGTTGCTCACACTTAGCTTCAGCAAACTGTGTCATGCTGAATTTAGAAAGGATGAAGCGTTGCTAGGAGGGGAATATGGAAGCATTTGTTGCTCTGTTTCGAGCCTTGCTAAGTAGCGCCCGTGATTTGCTGCCGATTGTCCTTGTTATTACCTTCTTCCAACTTGTGGTGCTTCAAGAGCCACTTCCTAATCTGGTCTCGATTTTATTTGGCCTCTTACTGGTTATTCTGGGTTTAACCTTTTTCATTTTTGGCTTACAGCTTGGCTTATTCCCGATTGGTGAAAACATGGCGCAAGCTTTTGCCAACAAAGGTAGCGTGTTTTGGCTGCTGATTTTCGCATTCTGTTTAGGCTTTGGGACAACCATTGCTGAACCGGCATTGACAGCTGTAGCGGAAGAAGCTTCGGAGGTAGCGGCTGAGGGAGGGATGATCGCCAATACTGAGCAATCAATGGAGGAATACGCAGATGGCTTGCGCTTAACGGTTGCTTTGTCGGTGGGCGTGGCGATTGTATTAGGCGTGCTTCGGATTCTTAAAGGTTGGCCGATTCAATATATGATCATCGGTGGCTACATCGGCGTTGTGATCCTGACCGGATTTGCGCCGGAATCCATCATCGGTGTGGCTTACGATTCTGGCGGAGTGACGACTTCTACTATAACGGTGCCATTGGTGACCGCGCTTGGGGTTGGACTGGCATCGGCGATTAAAGGTCGAAATCCTATGATTGATGGGTTTGGACTTATCGCTTTTGCCTCTTTGTTACCGATGATGTTTGTGATGGTTTACGGGATGGTGGTGGCATGATTTCCTTTGCGCATTTCATCGATACTTTTATCTCAACCATCAGTGATGTGGTTCCTATCGCGACCATTATCTTCGGTTTTCAGTTGGCAGTGCTGCGCCGTCCAGTTTCAAACTTACCCAAAGTAATACTTGGCTTTGGTTACGTTATTTTAGGGTTATCGTTGTTTTTGCTTGGTTTGGAGATGGCGCTGTTTCCACTTGGTGAAACCATGGCGACTCAATTGACCGCACCTGATTTCCTTCGGGAGTTTAAAGTTTCAATTGGCCAAGCTTTAAGTTGGGTTGATTACTACTGGGTGTACATTTTTGCTTTCTTTATCGGTTTTAGCACTACGATTGCGGAGCCTTCTCTCATCGCGGTCGCCATCAAGGCCAATCAAGTATCTGGCGGCAGTATTAGTGTGAATGGGTTACGTGTTGCCGTCGCATTAGGTGTTGCGGCGGGTATTGCACTTGGAAGCTACCGGATTGTGGTGGGCGACCCGATTCATTACTACATCATCGCGGGTTACATCGTGGTGGTGATTCAAACCTTTTATGCGCCAAAGCTGATTGTGCCTTTGGCCTACGATTCTGGTGGTGTGACAACGTCGACGGTGACCGTCCCCTTGGTGACTGCACTTGGCTTGGGGTTGGCGTCAACGGTTCCGGGACGAAACCCAATGATTGATGGTTTTGGTTTGATCGCCTTTGCCAGTTTATTCCCAATGATTTCCGTCATGGGCTATGCCCAAATCACCCAGTGGTTGAACAAAGAGACCGCGGAGGAGAAAGAAAATGCGCTTTAAATTGATTCTGGCCTTTGTTGAAGACAGCAAAACCGACAAAGTGCTCGATGCTGCTCGCGATGCAGGTGCGACAGGGGCAACCGTAATCAACAATGCTCGGGGGCAAGGTTTAAACCAAAAAAGGACCTTCTTTGGTCTGACTCTAGAAGTACAAAAAGACGTGTTGTTGTTTGTGGTGGAAGAGCATTTATCGAGGCACATTTTGGAGACCATCAGTGAGGTCGGGGAGTTTGATCAAGAGTCTGGTCAAGGCATCGCGGTGCAGATTGATGTGGAAGATGCAGTGGGCGTCGCACACCAAGTAGAGAAACTGACCAAAGTAGTAGAGGACGAATTATGAGCCATCATGAGTTGATTCGAGTTAGAGACGTAATGGCAGCGACCTACATCATTGTTGATGGGTTAATTACGGTCCATGAAGGGATAACCCTAGCAAGAAAGAGTGAAGTGAAAGCGCTTGTGGTGAAAAAACGCGATGAGGATGATGAATACGGAATTGTATTAATGAATGATATCGCGAAAAAAGTGTTAGCGAAAAACCGCTCGCCACAACGAACCAATCTTTATGAAATCATGACCAAGCCTGCGCTCTCTGTCGATCCTAATATGAACGTGAAATATTGTGCGCGTTTATTTGAGCGCTTCGGTATTAGTCGTGCACCCGTGATTGAAAATGGTGAGGTTATTGGCATGGTGAGTTACAACAACATCGTGATTAACGGCATGGCACGAGAAGAGTTATAGACGTGTGCGTTGTGAGGCTCACCCTTAATTCGGGCAAGAAGGTTTCTCAGGTGAGCGACATTTAGCAAACCCCATTCGAATTGCTTATCTGTGCCATTGCATATCCGCAATCTGAGGCTTATTCTTTGAGAATTAAAGAAATAATTGAGGATGTCATGTCATGCCGCTAGTCGCTTGTCCTGTATGTGAGAAACAAATTTCAAAACGAGCTCATACCTGTCCAGGGTGTGGAGAACCCGATCCATTAAATCATTTAGCCAAGTCTAAGTTCCTATCGATGATCTTTTGGGCGGTGGTCTTGGTCGGTGCCGGTTACTTTGCGTGGTTCTACTTGGTGCCAATGTTGGTTGAAATGCTTCGTAACCACTAGTTTCTTACTTCGGTTGAGCTTCTATAAGAATGCCGTAGAATACCCTCATTACTTTTGAGGAGACGATGTCGTGAAATTATTTTTTGCCTCAGACTTGCACGGCTCTTTGCCAGCAACCGAAGAAACCATTCAGCTTTATTTAGCCTCTGGTGCCGATCATCTTATCTTGTTGGGTGATACGCTCAACCATGGGCCAAGAAACCCGGTTCCAGAAGGTTACAATCCCCCACAAGTAGCGGAGTTGCTTAACCAGTACAGTGAGCAGATCATTTCGGTGCGCGGTAACTGTGACAGCGAAGTAGACCAAATGCTACTGAACTTCCCAATGATGACAGACTACGCTTGGCTGCTATTAGAGTCAGGCAAGCGTGTGTTCCTCACTCATGGTCACTTGTACAACAGTGCGAAACGTCCACCACTACGTGAAGGCGATATCATTGCTCATGGTCATACTCATGTTCCAGTGGCAGAGATACAAGAAGGGGCAGTGATTTTCAATCCTGGTTCTATGACCTTCCCAAGAAACGGATTACCACGCAGTTATGGTTTGATGGAAGGCAATACGCTGACAGTGCAAACACCAGAAGGTGAAGTGCTAGCTCAGACCACGATTTAACGATCGAGTTATCGAAAAAATCGTGAATTGAATAAAGAAGCAAGGGAGCCAATTGGCTCCCTATTTTGTATCAGAATGACCTAAATCGCGCTCTGGATCGATAATGTCTCTTACGCGTTGTTTTAGGATTTTGGCTTCGGGGAAACCTCCGTCTTTTTTACGTTCCCAAATCTGGACGCCATTACAAAAAATCTCAAAACGGCCACCCGTATCAGGATGTAAGCTGACGGTTTCAATCTCTTCACTGAACGTGTGAAGCAATTCTTGTGATAGCCAAGTTGAACGCAACATCCAATTGCACTGACGACAGTAGTGAATGTCTATGATGGCTTTATCCATTTCTTATTTCCTTTTTTTAAACACTAGAGCAGTAGCTTTATTCCCACCGCAAAGGTGAGGATCTCAAACGCGATTTTGATAACTCGATTGCTGTACTTTGTCGCCGCCCATGCACCTAAGCTACCGCCTAAAAATGAACTCACTAATAAAACCGGTAACCAGGCCCAATGAATTGGCGCTCCGGCTTGCACCACTGCCACGCCACCAATACCGTTCCAAAACAAACCAACACAAATCATTGTGTAGGCCACCGCTTGCTTGTAGTCGTAGCCAAACCAACGAACAAGGAAGAGGGTAACAAGTAAGCCAGAACCTGCAGTCAACGAGCCATTCACTACACCAATGAACATCAAACCTAATCCGCCGACTATCCAACCAAAAGTATCACGATGAGTTGGTATCTCTGTCTGCCCCAACTGTTTCTTAAAGCGAGAGTAAATTCCAAGAGCAAGGATCATCGCCCCGAGCATTTTCTCAGCGATGTTATCGGGAATTTGGACAATCAGGTTAGCGCCAATCACTACTCCAATGCTGCCCACCAGAATCAGATAAAGCGCGACTTTAGGTTTTATAGTCCCGGCTTTTAGATGCGTACTCGCAGCACCAAGTCCCAGGGCAACGGAAGCGACTTTATGCGTTCCTAGTGCGACGGAGAAAGGCAAACCAAGAAAGATCAATAACGGAAATTGCAGTAACCCAGCGCCACCACCAGAGAGGGAAGCGAGCGTATTTGCGATAAGAGAACCAAAGAAGAGAGTGAGGGTATCTAGCCAGTCCATGTGCAAAATAAAAGGGGGCATCTTGCCCCCTTATCATCGAATCAAAATCAGTTTCTAAACAGTACCGTAGAACCGTGGTTCAGGCTAGTCAGTAGTAACGTTTTTTCGTTCACTACGTCAATGCGACGGCTTTGCTCTGCATCCAACTTAAAGATTTGTGTGATGAGACGAAGTTGTGACTCAGAAAAATCTTTAGATTGAGAAGCTGAAATATCTTTGAATTCAGCTGGTGAGACAAGCAAGTAGTTGTCGCTCACTTCCCAACGGCCTTTTTCAGAAATATTGATCGTGGATTCTGTATTAGAACCTTGAGCAAACAGGCGAATGTTTGCCACGCGAATGTAATCACCATTAGGCAAGTACTTCACATTCGATTCCACATTGACTTTACGTAGAGGACCAACTGTATCGTCTGGCAAGTTATCGGTGATCAGTGTCACCATGGTCGATTGCCATTCGTTTGATGTGAGAACCTGTTCTATCTTCAGGTCACTTCCCCAGTATAACCAACCACTAAAAAGGATTGATACGGCCAAAATCGCAGATGCTATTTTAATCTTCATTTCAGCCTCCTTTAATTGCAGATGTCTGTTGGGTCATTACGACCAGCGAAAATACGCAGCGTCACGTTCTCGTAGGAATGCTCGCTGTCGTGAATGTAGTTCAGTATCAGTTGGTTGTTTTGACCACCAGTTGCGATCACTTCTACCGGAGAGGACTCTTCTGCGTGGTGCTCCACGTAGCGTTTGATGCACTGCTCAATCGAAGGCATCCAATCGTTTAACTGAGGGTGGTTAACCGGTGTCATTACTGGAACGTTGTGGTATTCACCAATTTGACGGAATTGAGATTCCGCAGGGTTAGTCAGCATCAGTACACAAACAGGCAGTAACACTGCAACCACAACTAAAATACGAAACAGCCAGTTTGCGTTCTTTTGTGATGGGGCTGTTTTAGGTTTTTCAACCGTCACTTCAGCTTCTGTTGTCTTGTCTACCGGAGTCTCAACCGCAGATTCTGCAAATTGCTCTAGGTCGACAACGGGTGCTTCGTTCTCTTCTTCTTGTTCATCAAGTTCAGAGATTGAATCGGAAGAAAGTGGGCTTAAACGCTCAACTGTACTGATAAGTTGGTAGCCGCGTTTTGGCACGGTTTTTACGAACTCTGGTGATTTTGTTGAGTCCTTCAACATTTTACGCAGCGTCGAGATAGCTTGAGTTAAGCTTGAATCATCCACCTCAAAGCCTTGCTCACGCCAAACGAACTCGTGCAGCTCGTTACGCGTTATCACTTCGTTAGGTCTCTCTGCCAACATGAGGAGAATACGGCTTTCGTTGCTTCCTAATCGTACAACTTCGTTGCCATTTTGTTGGTCAGCGAGCGAATTACTATTTGGGTCAAAGACAAATCTTTGAGCAAGCAGAAATTTGGTGCCTATGTTAGTCATTTAGTTCTTCTTAGATGGATGATTCTGTAATTATAGTGATTTGCGTCACATAACAAGGCGTGCGCAAAAAGACATGTGCTACGTTTTAGATGCTTTTAGGGACGTAGGATAATTAAAATTTTCTAAAAAAACACCGTTTTTAGCAATATTGACCTTGAATTTACATTTGTCAGCCACATGTTAAATGACATCTTAGTAATGTCGCTTTTATGAGGCGGCGGTTAGGGCTTTGTCATTAAAAGTCTATTTAGTTTAGATGTTATGGAGCAAACATGAGCGAAACCGTATCTCAAAACAAAGAAACTCGTGGCTTTCAATCAGAAGTAAAACAACTACTTCACCTGATGATTCACTCTCTTTATTCCAACAAAGAGATTTTCCTACGTGAGTTGATCTCAAACGCGTCTGACGCATCAGATAAGCTTCGTTTCAAAGCGCTATCTACTCCAGATTTATACGAGGGTAATGCTGACCTTGGCGTTAAGCTAGCGTTTGATGAAAATGCTAACACATTAACCATCTCTGATAACGGCATCGGTATGAGCCGTGATGATGTGATTGAACATTTAGGTACGATCGCAAAATCAGGGACAGCAGAATTTTTCTCAAAGCTGTCGGATGAGCAGAGCAAAGACTCTCAACTTATCGGTCAGTTCGGTGTGGGTTTCTACTCTGCATTCATCGTTGCAGATGCCGTAACGGTTCGCACTCGTGCGGCTGGTCTTCCTGCTGAAGAAGCCGTTCAATGGCATTCAGCTGGCGAAGGTGATTACACCATCGAGACTATCACCAAAGACTCTCGTGGTACTGACATCGTGCTTCACATGCGTGAAGAGGGCAAAGAGTTCCTAAACGAATGGCGTCTACGTGATGTGATCAGCAAATACTCTGACCATATTGGTATCCCTGTTTCTATCCAAACTGCGGTTCGCGATGACGAAGGCAAAGAAACGGGTGAGAAGAAGTGGGAGCAAATCAACAAAGCTCAAGCACTTTGGACACGCAATAAATCCGATATCTCGGATGAAGAGTACCAAGAGTTCTACAAACACGTTTCTCATGATTTCGCTGATCCTCTTACTTGGAGTCATAACCGTGTAGAAGGTAAGAACGATTACACGAGCTTGCTTTACATCCCTGCGAAAGCACCATGGGACATGATGAACCGCGATCATAAATCAGGCTTAAAACTGTATGTACAACGCGTATTCATCATGGATGACGCTGAGCAGTTTATGCCTTCTTACTTGCGCTTTATTCGTGGTTTGATTGATTCAAACGATCTGCCTTTGAACGTATCACGCGAAATTCTGCAAGATAACAAGGTCACTCAGTCACTTCGCAACGCATGTACCAAACGTGTACTTACTATGCTTGAGCGTATGGCGAAGAATGATGAAGAGAAATACCAATCATTCTGGAAAGAGTTCGGCCTTGTCATGAAGGAAGGCGTTGCAGAAGACATGGCAAATAAGGAGAAAGTTGCTGGTCTATTGCGCTTTGCGTCTACTGAAGTGGACTCTGCTGAACAAACCGTTGGTTTGGCTTCTTACATTGAACGCATGAAAGAAGGCCAAGATAAGATTTACTACCTAACGGCAGACAGTTACGCAGCCGCGAAGAATAGCCCTCACCTAGAGCAGTTTAAAGCGAAAGGCATCGAAGTTATCTTGATGTTTGACCGCATTGATGAGTGGTTGATGAACTACCTGACTGAGTTTGATGGTAAGCAGTTCCAGTCGATTACTAAAGCAGGCTTAGACCTAAGTAAGTTTGAAGACGAAGCGGAAAAAGAAAAGCAGAAAGAAACGGAAGAAGAGTTCAAATCTGTTGTTGAGCGCACCCAGTCTTACCTAGGTGACCGAGTAAAAGAGGTTCGTACGACGTTCAAGCTTGCGACTACGCCAGCCGTTGTCGTGACGGATGATTTCGAAATGGGCACGCAGATGGCGAAGCTTCTTGAAGCTGCGGGTCAAGCGGTACCAGAAGTGAAATACATCTTTGAAATCAACCCAGAGCATGAGCTAGTGAAGCGCATGGCGGACGAAGCGGATGAAGAAGCATTCGGACGTTGGGTTGAAGTGCTACTAGGCCAAGCGATGTTAGCAGAGCGCGGTTCGATGGAAGATCCAACGCAATTTGTTGGTGCCATCAACAAGCTTTTGACTAAGGTTTAATAACCAAACATCAATAAAAAGCTCGCGAAATGCGAGCTTTTTGTTTGTAAACGCATAGATTCACACTTTGAGTGTTGAGTTAGTAATCAATAAAGCTCGAAAGCAGGCATTGCTAACATTCTTTAGTCTTAATCTGCTCATTGCGCAGTGAACCTGTGTTAGAATCGCAACACTTGAATGTGAGTAATAAGGCGTGTATTTTGGCTCGCCTAAACGTTATACCGAAACTTATCGTTGTGAGCACTTCGTAGGGTTAATGACCTAGAAGTCCAGTTATTGTGAGCTTCGGTATAAATCTTAAATATTAAAGAGGATAAATCATGCGCATCATTCTTCTAGGTGCTCCAGGTGCAGGTAAAGGCACACAAGCAAACTTCATCATGGATAAATACGGTATTCCACAAATCTCTACTGGTGATATGCTTCGTGCTGCTATCAAAGCAGGTACAGAACTTGGCAAACAAGCTAAAGCTGTTATCGACGCTGGTCAGCTAGTTTCTGATGAAATCATCCTTGGCCTAATCAAAGAGCGTATCGCTCAAGACGATTGCGAAAAAGGTTTCCTACTAGATGGTTTCCCACGCACTATCCCTCAGGCTGATGGCCTAAAAGAAATGGGCGTTGACGTAGATTACGTTATCGAATTCGACGTAGCTGACGATGTAATCGTTGAGCGTATGGCTGGTCGTCGTGCTCACCTTCCTTCAGGTCGTACTTACCACGTAGTTTACAACCCACCTAAAGTGGAAGGTAAAGATGACGTTACTGGTGAAGACCTTGTTGTTCGTGATGACGACAAAGAAGAAACAGTACGTGCACGTCTAGGTGTTTACCACGAGCAAACTGCTCCGCTTATCAACTACTACGGTAAAGAAGCTGAAGCAGGTAACACTAAGTACCTTAAATTCGACGGTACTAAGCAAGTTGCAGAAGTAAGCGCAGATATTGAGAAAGCGCTAGCATAATTTGCTAACGGCAAAATTTAATATTTTGATATATTTAAAAGCGACCCTCGGGTCGCTTTTTTATTTAGCCTGTAAGTACGCTGAACCATTTGGTTCGATGCGCCGTACAAACCAAGCCGTTTACCATGAATAGGATGTTATGAAAAACAACAATAATAAACAGGGCGTGTTACTGGTTAACTTAGGTACGCCTGATGAGCCAACCGCACCGGCCGTTAAACGCTTTCTAAGTCAGTTTCTTCATGATCACCGTGTCGTTGATATGACGCGTTGGCTTTGGTGTCCAATTCTTCACGGTGTCATTCTACCAATCCGCTCTCCAAAAGTAGCCAAGCTTTATCAATCGGTATGGCTGGAAGAGGGCTCACCTTTGATGGTGTATTCAAAACGACAAGCTCAGAAGCTTGCTGCAGCTCTTGATATGCCGGTTGAGTTGGGCATGACTTATGGCAACCCAAGTCTGCAATCAGGCTTTGAAGCGTTGCAAGCTCAAGGCGTAGAAGAAGTGATTGTATTGCCGCTTTATCCGCAATACTCAGGTACTACGACAGCGGCTGTTTCTGATGGCATGACGAAAGCATTCAAAAACATACCAGTAATGCCAGAGTTTAGCTTTATCCGCGACTACCACAATCATCCTAAGTACATCGCTGCACTCGCTCAATCAGTTCGTGATCATTGGGCAGAGCATGGTCAAGGTGATTACCTGCTTTGTTCTTACCACGGTATCCCTAAGCGCTATGCAGACAACGGAGATATCTATCCTAAGCATTGTGCAGAGACAACACGCTTGCTTGGAGAAGCGCTAGGTTTGAGTGACGACCAGATCGGCATGACTTACCAGTCTCGCTTTGGTCGAGAAGAGTGGCTACAACCATACACGGACAAGACACTAGAAGTGCTACCAAGTCAGGGTAAGAAGAAGCTCAACGTGCTGACTCCTGCGTTCTCTGCAGACTGTTTAGAAACGTTAGAAGAGATCTCAGAAGAGTGCCGAGAGATTTACCTAGAAGCTGGGGGCGAGAGCTTCAGCTACATTCCATGTCTGAACGACAACGATGACCACATCGAAATGATGGTAGAGTTAGTTCGCTCTAAGCTGTAACCGTTGATTCGAACGCGTCTTCAAGTGGCGCGGATAAAAGACAACAAAAAGGGTCGCGATTGCGACCCTTTGTTTTTATTTGCACTTTATATTAAGCGATTTGAGTTTGTTGCTCTTCAATTTGTTCCGCTGTGCTGTGCGTATTTTCAGCGCCATGCATCCAACGAACGAGTGTGTTAGAGAACAACAATAGAATCACACCAGATACAGTCGCTGTTACTGCGATACCGCTGAAGATTGCTAGTGCGCCTAGTTCACCTACGTGAGAACCAACATAACCAGCAACGTAGTTTGCGATTGCGTTACAACCGAACCATGCACCCATCATTAGTGATGCAAGACGTAGCGGAGCTAGCTTAGTTACTAGAGATAGACCAATAGGAGATAGGCACAGTTCACCCAACGTATGGAAGAAGAACGCACCTACTAGCCATAGCATTGATGTTTTAACCGCAGTATCACCACCTTGCTCCATAACAGCACCAACCATACATAGGAAGCCCAGTGCTAGGAAGAACATCGCAAAAGCGAACTTCATTGGTGAGTTAGGTTCACGCTTACCCAGTTTCACCCATAGAACGGCTAATACAGGTGCAAGAGTAATAATGAAGAATGGGTTTAGTGATTGGAACCACGCAGCAGGAACTTCAAAGCCACCGATCATACGATCTGTGTATTGTTGCGTGTAGATGTTCATTAGACCGCCAGCCTGCTCGAAGCCTGCCCAGAAAACGATAGTAAATAGGCTCATCACAAGGATAACCTTGATACGGTCGACTTCTTCTTTCGTTAGAGGCTCTTTTTTCGCAGATTTCTTAATTGCTAAGTCACGTTTAGCTGCAGGTACGCGGCCAATGTCACCTAACCAAGATTGCGCCATAGTCATTTGCATCACAAGGCTGATAATCATACCAACACCAGCGGCAATGAAACCTGCTTTCCAACCAAATTCATTGGTTACTGAACCTGAAACGACACCAGCAAGTAGCGCACCTAGGTTGATACCCATATAGAAGATAGTGAACGCGCCATCACGACGGTTATCGCCTTCGTTGTAAAGGTCACCAACCATGGTTGAAATGTTTGGCTTAAATAGGCCGTTACCACAGATAAGCAGAGCAAGACCTAGGTAGAAAGTGTGTAGAGAGCCAAGACCTAGTGCATCTGCTGGCATTGCTAGTGTGAACTGGCCAATAGCCATTAACGCACCACCAATCAGGATTGAACGGCGTTGACCCAAGTAGTTATCCGCAAGGTAACCACCGATAAGAGGCGTGATGTAGACAAGTCCAGTATAGATGCCGTAAAGGTCTAGGGCATCTTTAGTCGACCAGCCAAGACCACCATTCATTGTTGTGTCAGTTAAATACAGTACTAGAATGGCGCGCATTGCGTAGTAAGAAAAGCGTTCCCATAGTTCTGTACCGAACAGAAGGAACAAGCCACGTGGGTGACCAAAGTATTGATGTTGGTTTGACATAAGCTCTTCTAATAGTAGTTATTACATTTTTTAACGAAATCTACGTATACATGTCATTTTGATGACTTACAAACAATAAAATTTTATGTGACGATTCGTTTGCCTTATTAAATGATGGTTCTGCGTTGATTTGGTGGGCTTTTCGTCGGTGAATTGGTCGTGTTACAAACTTACTTTTCATTTTTGTCTATAGACTTATTTTCTTAACCTTATGAAAAGGTGTAAGTTGTATGTGCAATATAAAGTGGCTTATTGATAGGTTGCTTGAATATCCATGACTCATCTTGGCCTTAATGCTAGGATGAAACAAAAACATAATTGGCTAGTAATAAAATGAAACGTTGGTATTTATTGTATTGTAAACGAGGAGAGCAAGTTAGGGCTAAGCAACACCTTGAAAACCAAGGCGTAGAGTGCTTTTACCCAACTTTCGAGGTTGAAAAAATCTTGCGAGGTAAGCGACAGAAAGTCGAAGAACCTTTGTTCCCTTGTTATGTTTTTGCCCGATTTGACTACGAACAGGGCCCTAATTTTACTTCAGTTCGCTCTACGCGAGGTGTAGTAGACTTTGTTCGTTTTGGCGCTCAGCCTAAAGAGATACAGGGCGATTTGGTCTATGAGCTCAAACAGCTTGATAAATGCGTAGACGAGCAGGCAAGTGATGAATGCATGCCTCAACCTGGCGATCAGGTTCGTGTGAAGAGCGGGCAGTTTGCGGGTATTGATGCCATCTTCCAAGAACAAGATGGTGAGAAACGTTCAATTATGCTGGTTCAGATGATCACCAAGCGTGTGCCTGTCAGCATAGACAACAGCGATTTAGATTTAAAATAGTCTAATTTCATCAAACATAAAAAAGAGGTGCGAAAGCACCTCTTTTTGATCGTATCTATTATGTCTTTCATAAAGGGCTGGTGGAGCCAACCCTTATTGATGTCGCTTAAAACTAGTATGAATCGTTGTGAACGGTCTGTACTGCACGGCCTGATGGGTCAACACAGTTTTGGAACGACTCATCCCATTCAATCGCTTTCGCTGAAGAACACGCTACTGAAGGGCCGCCAGGAACACACTCTGCCGCAGATGGCAGTGGGAACAACTCTTCAAAGATTTCGCGGTATACATAACCTTCTTTTGTTGTTGGTGTGTTGTAAGGGAAACGGTATTGCGCTGTTTCCATTTGCTGGTCCGTCACTTTCTGTTCTGCTACTTCTTTCAACGTATCGATCCAGCTGTAGCCTACGCCATCAGAGAACTGCTCTTTTTGACGCCATGCGATCGATTCTGGCAGGTAGTGCTCGAAACACTCACGAAGAATGTGTTTCTCCATCTTGCCGTTGCCACACATCTTGTCAGCTGGGTTCAAGCGCATTGCTACATCAATGAACTCTTTATCTAGGAAAGGTACACGGCCTTCTACCCCCCACGCTGCTAGTGATTTGTTAGCACGTGCGCAGTCAAACATGTTTAGAGCTAGAAGCTTACGTACAGTCTCTTCGTGAAACTCTTGAGCGTTTGGTGCTTTGTGGAAGTACAAGTAACCACCGAAGATCTCATCCGCACCTTCGCCAGACAGTACCATCTTGATGCCCATCGCTTTGATCTTACGACCCATTAGGAACATTGGTGTTGAAGCTCGAATCGTCGTTACATCATAAGTTTCAATGTGGTAAATCACGTCACGAATCGCGTCCAAACCTTCTTGGATGGTGTACGTCATTTCGTGGTGAACCGTACCAATTTGGTCGGCAACTTCACGAGCAGCTTTCAGATCAGGTGCGCCTTCTAGACCGACAGCAAAAGAGTGCAGTTGTGGCCACCAAGCTTCAGACTTCTCATCATCTTCAATACGCATCGCTGCAAAGCGTTTTGCTACCGCAGATGTAATAGAAGAATCTAGACCGCCTGAGAGAAGTACACCGTAAGGCACGTCAGTCATCAGTTGGCGCTTGACCGCTGCTTCTAGCGCTTCAGTCAATTCTTCTTTGCTAGTGCTGTTGCCTTGTACTGCTGCATACTCGTTCCAGTCGCGGATGTAGTAGCGTTGAGGCTCTGCATCTGCACTGCCGTAGTGACAACCTGGAGGGAACTCGCTCACGGTCTTACATACTGGTACTAGTGCTTTCATTTCTGAAGCAACGTAGTAGTTGCCGTGCTCATCGTAACCTTGGTAAAGCGGAATGATACCGATGTGGTCACGACCTACTAAGTATTCGTCTTTTTCTTCATCGTAAAGTACGAATGCGAAAATACCGTTTAGTTCTTCAAGAAGGTCTGCGCCCATGTCTTGGTATAGCGCTAGGATAACTTCACAATCTGAATCGGTTTGGAACTCGTATTTGCCTTCGTAGCGAGCACGAATCTCTTTGTGGTTGTAGATTTCACCGTTTACAGCAAGGATGAGTTTTTTATCAGGGCTGTATAGTGGTTGCGCACCACTATTTAGGCCAACGATCGCTAGACGTTCATGCGCTAGAATTGCGCGCTCTGATGAGTAAATACCAGACCAGTCTGGACCGCGGTGACGAAGCTTTTTCGACATCTCAAGGGCGATAGGGCGCAATGCTGCTGCATCGCTCTTAATGTCTAAAATGCCAAATACTGAACACATACAACATCCTTTTTAAACTAAACAATTTTTAATCGGTATGGGTTCAATTTGCCATTCTGAGTAAAAAAAGCAACGTTTGATGATTAAAAAAATGATAAAAAGGCTTGATGGTTAGATGTTGTTTAAAAATAACTTTGATTTGGTGAATGAGATCAAGGTTTGGTTTAAAAAATGCACAAAAAAGCCCTCTTATTAGAAGAGGGCTCAATAAAGATGGTTGCGTTTTATGCTTATTTCATCGGTGTAAATTGAGGTTGAAGTTGCTCGCAAACATGACGTGCGAAACCACTACCAGCTTCGCTGTAGATGTTGAATGCGGCATCGACCCCCGCCTCTAATAAACCTTCAAGTTGATCTGGATACTCGGCAATCGCTGCAATCTGCCCTTTGTAGTTTCGGCTTTGAAGCTGTTCAAGTGCCGTTTGGTTACCTTGGTGATGTGGCATTGCCAGAAGCACCATTTTCACGTTAGCCGTATCCAAAATGCGCTCCCAGAAATCTGGGTCAGTTGCATCTCCCGAGATCACGTTACGACCTTCCGAGCGATGTTTATGCGCAGCTTCTTCACGAACCTCCACACCAAGTGAAATCTTACCGTAACGAGAACGCAGTTCATCGTATGCGCCGGTACCAATTCGACCCATACCGAGGATCAGTACTTGAGCATGACCTGGGTTTATGAGCTGGTCGCGTTGGTTCAGTTTCTCTGCTGCGGTTTCTTGCAGCCATTTACCTGAATGTTGGTAAATCTGATGGCCCAAACGGTTAAGTGGTGCTGAGATGATAAACGAGATAGAAACGGCAACGGCAATCGCTGCCAGCATGTCACTTGGCATCCACCCCATCTTATAAGCTAGACCACCAACAATCAGACCGAACTCACTGTAGTTGAAAAGTGATAGCGACGTCAGCAATGAAGTGCGCACACGGAACTTAAAGTGGTTGATGGTTAGGAAGTACAGCAGCCCCTTGATTGGCAATAACAAGATAAATAGTAGAGCTAGGCCAACCCCCGTAAAGCTCAAGGATGCTGATAAACCGATATTGAGGAAGAAACAAACTAAGAATAGCTCTTTCATATTAAAGAGCGATTTTGATAGCTCGGACGCTTTGCGGTGGCCAGCTAGAAGCATGCCTAAAATCAGCGCGCCTAAATCTGGCTTCATTCCCACCAGTTCAAACAAGCCTGCGCCAACTACTAATGCGAAGAAAATGCCGAACAGCACCAGCATTTCCCCGTGGCCTACTTTATCCAACAACTTGTAAAACAGAGGTCGAGCAAGTGGTAGGGCAAACAACCCAATGGCGTACCACTCTGGAATTTTACCGGTGGAAGCAGTAAGGAATACTACGGCAAAGATATCCTGCATAACCAGAATACCGATCGCTAGTGTGCCGTAAGTCGCGTTCATCTCACCTTTTTCTTGCAGTGTCTTAACCGCAAATACCGTACTGGAGAAGGAGAGGGCGAAGGCGAGAAGCAGAATCTGGCTGTGATCCATCGTGGAGAGTGATGACAACCCTAGCAGTTTTAGACCAACGAGAACCAGCGCGAAGAAAAGAGTAGAGAGAATATTGTGCGCGGTAGCGCCGCCCCAAATTTCTTTGGAAAGCAGCGTTTTTACATCCAGCTTTAAACCGATGGTGAAAAGCAGCAAAGTCACACCAAGGTCAGCAAGCGTGACAATGACGTCATTACTTTGGTAGCCAAACGCGTGAAGGCCGAAACCAGCGAGTAGGAAACCGACCAAAGGGGGCAGGTTACATTTTAGAGCGATGAAGCCGGCGAGGAACGCCGTTGTAATTAGAATAATTTCCATACTGTTGAGCTATATTCCTGATATACAAAAACGGGCTGTGAAACCACAGCCCGAGATTGTAACTCAATTGGTTGTATAAACTTAGTCTTCTAGTAACTTTTGTAACAAAACTCCGTTCAACATAGCGCGTTTGATCATCGCAAATGCGCCCATCGTTGGTTGCTTGTCAATGTGAGAGGCAACAATTGGAAGCTCGTTATGGAAAGTTTTCAGAGATTGGTTTTCTACATTGCGCTGAATTGCAGGGAACACAATTTCTTCAGCGGCAGTAATGTCACCGGCAATGACGATCTTCTGAGGGTTAAACAAGTTGATTGTAATCGCGATAGCTTTACCAAGCTGGTTGCCTACGCGCACAAGGCTTTGCTTCGCCAGCTCGTCACCGTTCATCGCGTGCGTACAAACGTCATCAATAGTGATGTGCTCAAGTTGAGTCAGGCTCGATTCGTAGCCCTGAGCAATCAGTTTTTTCACACGTTGTACGATGGCAGGGTTTGCTGCAACCGTTTCTAGACAGCCGAAGTTTCCACACTGACATTGCTCGCCAAGTGGATCTATTTGGATATGACCGATTTCACCTACGTTGCGGTTGAAGCCAAGGAATACCTGACCATTCACGATGATGCCCGCACCAGTACCACGGTGAACACTAACCAGAATCGAATCTTGGCAGTCTTGGCTCGCGCCAAAGTAGTGTTCAGCCAGCGCCATACCACGAACGTCGTTACCGACAAAACATGCTGTGTTGAACTTCTCGCGAATGATTTCGCCCAGCGCTAGGTTATCAATGTCGGTATTCGGCATATATTCAACGACACCAGTGGTTGGGTTTACCAAACCAGGCAATGTGATACCGATAGCGATAAGTTGGTCGATTTTGTCTTGGCAGCGATTCACAAAGTCTTTCAATAAATCAATCAAACCGGCGATTAAGTCCGCTTGGTTGGTGTAGTGAAGCTCGTGCTGGTCTTCAGCTAGTGCTGTGCCGCCTAGGTCATACAAGCAGAATTGCACGTAGTCACGACCTAATCGAACTGCGATAGAGTGGAAGGGTTTTACTTCAGTGGTCAGCGAGATAGCTCGACGACCACCGGTAGAAGCTTGTTGCGCGACTTCTTTGATTAAGCCGCGCTCTAAAAGTTGGCGGGTTATTTTGGTAACACTCGCTGGGGCGAGCTGACTAACATCCGCTACCTGAATACGGGAGATTGGACCTTGTTGGTCAATCAGCCTGTATACCGCAGCGCTGTTAAGCTGTTTTACTAAATCTACATTACCAATCTGTCCGCCATTCATGCTTAATTTTGCTCGTATTGTCCGTTAACAACCGTCGCTTTTACATTGAAGTCACGATCGAAAATAGTCAGGTTCGCTACCATTCCTTTTCGAACTCGGCCTAGTTGTTCCTCAACACCAATTGCGGTTGCTGGGTACAGTGTAGCCATTCGTAGAGCTTCGTCTAAAGCGATGCCTGCGTGCTCAACTGTGTTCTGAACTGCTTCGATCATAGTCAGAGCTGAGCCGCCTAGTGTGCCGTTTTCATCAACACACTTACCATCTCGGTAATATACTTTCTTACCGACAAAAATAAAGTGATCAATGTTAGCACCTGCTGGAGCTGTGGCATCCGTCACCAAAACAAGCTTTTCACCTTTGATTTTATGAGCAATTCGGATGTTTGCGTAGTCTACGTGGAAACCATCAGCAATGATGCCTGCATAAACTTCTGGTGTATCGTAAATAGCACCAACTACACCTGGTTCACGACCAACCATTGGTGTCATCGCGTTGAATAGGTGAGTCGCAAATGAGATACCTGCTTCAAAGCCTTGGCGAGCTTCTGCGTATGTTGCGTTGGTGTGACCGATAGAAACCACAATGCCAGCTGCTTTCAAACGAGAGATGTGCTCAGGGTCATTTTGTTCTGGTGCAAGTGTAACTTTTGCGATGATGTCAGCGTTCGCGCAGATCAAGTCAATCATGCCGTCGTCAGAAGGGCGGATGAAGTCAACGCTGTGAATACCTTTTTTCGCTACGTTAAGGTACGGACCTTCAAGATGCAGACCTAGCGATTGGTTTTGGTATTTGTTGTGGTACTCGCGAGCCGCTGAGATTGCAGCGCGCATGTCTTCGTCTGAAGAAGTGATAAGAGTTGGTAGGAAGCTTGTACAACCCGATTTTAGGTTAGCTTCGTGCATGATCTGCATTGTTTCTGGTGTGATTTCGTCGTTAAGCATCACACCACCACAGCCGTTTAGCTGTAGGTCGATAAAACCAGGGCTTAGGTTAGCACCGTCCAGATCTTTAACTTCAATACCTTCTGGTAGTTGAGTTACTGGCACAACTGATTGAATCTGGTCATTGTCGATGATGACAGCATGATCGGTAAGAACATCACTACCGGTATAGATTTTACAGTTACTTAGCGCGTACATAGTCAGCTAGTCCTTATAGATGAGAATTCATTTTCTGTTCCGTTATCTAACTGGCGACTCTGCGAGTCGGGCTGGTACTTAGTTTGTATCACTGAATTAGATAACGAGTCACATACAGCAAGTCGCGTTTTATCGATGTCATTATCAGAGTAACTAACTGAAAAATAATAAATGAATTAGTTTTTATGATTGTTTTCCAGAGCAAAGTTACTGCGAATCATCTGTAGAGATACCAAAATAACACTGATTCTGTCTTGCATAAAGTACGAGAATCTTATCTCTAAAACGCCATTTTTTCGTATAATAAAATAAGTTTTATGATCTCGCTAGCAAAAACCTTCTGAATGACCAATTTCTGGTGATTATGATCACAAACAATGAGGTTTTAATTTGCGGAGCAAAATTAATATCATAAACTGGTAGCGACTAAATTGAACGACTGAAATAAGTTATTCAACAAAACATAAAATCCTATAGGGGGAACTTAAGGTGAATATTCTTGGATACGCGCAGAAGTTAGGTAAAGCTCTTATGCTTCCTATCGCAACGCTTCCAGTTGCAGCGCTTTTACTACGTTTGGGTCAGCCTGACCTTTTAGATATCGCGTTTATGGCATCTGCTGGTAACGCAATCTTTAGTCAACTACCACTACTATTCGGTCTAGGTATCGCGATCGGTCTTTCTAAAGACGGTCAAGGTGCTGCTGGTCTAGCTGGTGCAGTTGCTTACTTCGTTCTTACTGCAACAGCAGCGACAATCGATGCAAGCGTTAACATGTCATTCTTCGGCGGTATCATTGCTGGTATCATCGCTGGTCACTCTTACAACGCTTTCCACGCTACTCGTCTTCCTGAGTGGTTGGCATTCTTCTCTGGCAAACGTCTAGTACCAATCATGGCGGGTCTATTCTCGCTAGTTGCAGGTGCAATTGCTGGTGTTGTATGGCCAACAATCCAAGGCGGTCTTGACGCGCTGGCGCACGCAGTTTCTACTTCTGGTGCTATCGGTCAGTTCGTATACGGTACTCTTAACCGTGCACTTATCCCTGTAGGTCTACACCACGTACTAAACTCATACTTCTGGTTCGGTATGGGCACGTGTCAAGAAGTTCTAGTATCTGGCGCAACTGCTGCTGGTCAAGCGCTTCCTGCTCTACAACAGCTTTGTGTTGACCCAGCTCTAGCTAAGACTCTTGTTGCTGGTCAAACTCACACATTCGAATTCGCTAACTCTGTAACTCCAGAAATCACAGCAACAGTTAAAGAAGTAACTGAAACGCTGAAATCTGGTGACCTACACCGCTTCTTCGGCGGCGATAAGAGCGCTGGTGTATTCATGAACGGTTTCTTCCCTGTAATGATGTTCGGTCTACCAGGTGCGGCACTTGCTATGTACCTAGCAGCACCAGTTGAGAAACGTAGCCAAGTTGGTGGCGCACTATTCTCAGTAGCATTCTGTTCATTCCTAACAGGTATCACTGAGCCTCTAGAGTTCATGTTCGTATTCCTAGCACCTGCTCTATACGCAATCCACGCAGTATTTACAGGTCTATCTCTAGTACTTGCAAACATGCTTGGCACGCTACACGGCTTTGGTTTCTCTGCGGGTCTAATCGACTTCGTACTGAACTACGGTCTAGCAACTAAGCCTCTAGTGCTTCTTGCTCTAGGTCTAAGCTTCGGTGCTCTATACTTCTTCACATTCAGCTTCGCAATCCGCGCTTTCAACCTGAAATCACCAGGTCGTGAAGATGACGACGAAGAAGCGTCTGCAGCTCCAGCTGGTGATGCAGCAAAAGGTGACCTAGCTCGTCAATACCTAAAAGCGCTAGGTGGTCACAATAACCTAACTTCAATCGACGCGTGTATCACTCGTCTACGTCTAACACTTAAAGACCGCTCTGTTGCTGACGAAGCTGTTCTTAAGAAACTAGGCGCGAAAGGTGTGGTTAAGCTTGGCGAAAACAACCTTCAAGTTATCCTTGGCCCTCTTGCAGAAATCGTTGCTGGTGAAATGAAAGCAATCGGTGCAGGTGAAGACCTATCAGATGTAAAACTTCCTTAATTACATCTTACTGACTCTCTATAAAGACCTCCCTCGGGAGGTCTTTTTTTGTTTGTGCGGATCTAATATGCTGCGCTTTCAAGCGAAGAAGAGAAATATTGCCGTTTTAACGACGGTTCTTGTTGTCTAATCGCTAAGAATTGTGGATCATTAGGAACAATGCACTCTGTAAACCGAGTAAGGCTACGGAGTACTGTTTTCTCTGACAATACTAATATTTTTGAGGTGCTATAGATGAGTGAAGCTGATGCTCGTCCATCAAACTTTATTCGCCAGATCATTGATAAAGATCTAGCGGATGGTAAACACACTAGCGTGCATACTCGATTCCCGCCGGAGCCGAATGGCTACCTGCACATCGGTCATGCTAAGTCTATCTGTTTGAACTTCGGTATTGCTCAGGACTACCAGGGCCAATGTAACTTACGTTTCGACGATACAAACCCTGAAAAAGAAGACATCGAATACGTTGAGTCTATCAAGAAAGATGTAAACTGGTTGGGCTTTGAGTGGGATGGTGAAGTATGTTACTCATCAAACTACTTCGACAAGCTTTACGAATATGCAATTGAATTGATTAATAAAGGCTTAGCGTACGTTGATGAGCTAAGTCCTGAGCAGATTCGTGAATACCGCGGTACGCTAACGGCTCCGGGTAAACCAAGCCCATACCGTGACCGTCCAGTAGAAGAAAACCTAGCGCTATTTGAAAAAATGCGCGCAGGTGAATTCGAAGAAGGCAAAGCGTGTTTACGTGCGAAGATCGACATGGGTTCTTCATTCATGGTAATGCGTGACCCAGTTATTTACCGTGTACGTTTCGCGACTCACCACCAGACTGGTGATAAGTGGTGCATTTACCCAATGTACGACTTCACGCACTGTATCTCTGATGCGCTAGAGGGCATTACGCACTCTATCTGTACTCTAGAGTTCATGGATAACCGTCGTCTGTACGACTGGGTTCTAGACAACATCACGATTGATTGTCGTCCACACCAGTACGAATTCAGCCGCCTAAACCTTGAATACACAGTGATGTCTAAGCGTAAGCTAAACCAACTAGTGACTGAGAAATTGGTTGATGGTTGGGATGACCCACGTATGCCAACAGTCTCTGGTCTGCGTCGTCGTGGCTTTACATCTGCATCTATTCGTGAATTCTGTAAGCGTATTGGCGTAACGAAGCAAGAGAACATGATTGAGTTCGGTTCACTAGAATCTTGTATTCGTGATGATCTAAACGAAAACGCACCACGTGCGATGGCTGTTTTAGATCCAGTTAAGATCGTTATCGAGAACTTCGAAGAAGGCGCGGTAGAGACGCTGACTGTTGCTAACCATCCAAACAAACCTGAGATGGGTGAGCGTGAAGTGCCATTCACTCGTGAAGTTTGGATCGAGCGCGAAGACTTCCGTGAAGAAGCTAACAAGAAATACAAGCGTCTTGTTCTAGGTAAAGAAGTTCGTCTACGTGGCGCATACGTGATCAAGGCTGAACGCATCGAGAAAGACGCGGAAGGCAACATCACAACAATCTTCTGTACTTACGATGCTGAAACGCTAGGTAAGAACCCAGCAGATGGCCGTAAAGTGAAAGGCGTAATTCACTGGGTATCAGCAGACAAAGCATTGCCTGCAGAAATCCGCATGTACGATCGTTTGTTCACAGTACCAAACCCAGCTGCTGCGGATGACTTTGCTGCGACAATCAATCCTGAATCACTAGTGGTTCTAAACGGTTTTGTTGAGCCAAGCCTAGCAAACGCAGAAGCGGAAACAGGTTACCAGTTTGAGCGTATGGGTTACTTCTGTGCAGATTCAAAAGATTCTTCAGCAGATAACCTAGTATTCAACCGTACGGTTGGTCTACGTGATACTTGGGCGAAAATCGAGAACCAATAATCTCTATTCTTCGCTAATAAAAATGCCAGCATCATTGCTGGCATTTTTTATGTCTTAATTTGGTTCAAATGTTGTCACTGAACCGTTCCTAGAGTTATACCAATAGACAATCTCGGCATTGTCAGGGTTGCTGTTGTAACCTTGTTTGGTATAGATAAAGTAGCAGAGGGCTAGCTTTCTTTGAACTACGCCGTTTGCATCTTGAAACGTTAAATTTCTACGCTTTGTAATAAAGTCGACGGAATCTGATTCTGCTGCGTTGCTTGAAAACGTATAGTCAGTATTAACTATCGCGGTAAACAGTTCATAACAACCTTGGTCTCCTTGGCCTATGTTATGGGGTTGTCCCATCGGCTCACCCTTGTTGATACCAAGTGGGTAGCCTACGTCATTCATGTCCAACATGTAATTGCCATTATTGTCCGTTGGACCATATCCTGGCATGTTGTTCATTCCTGCGGAGCCGCCGCCATTGATTTGCCATTTTGAATGTGCGTATTTAAGAGCGCTTTCAAAGGCTCCAAAAGTTTCCGCAATTTTTGCTTCGCGAGCATCGTCTTGTAAGTTTAAAAAACGTGGGGCCACAAATACGGCAAGTATCCCAAGAATAACAATCGCAATAATCAGCTCAAGTAGGGTAAAGCCTTTAGAATTCCTTTTCTTCATCGTTTTTCTCCATAAAAAAACGCCAGCCTTAGCTGACGTTTTACTATGTTTATGAGTAAAAAGAAATACTTCTTACTTTGTTGGCTTGTGCGCGTTTGGATTGTCTTTACAAGAACTGTCCGTGCATTTGCCGTATAGGTACAAGCTGTGGTTAGTTAACGTCACGTTGTACTTAGCTGCGATTTCTTTTTGACGCTGTTCAATCACATCGTCAGAGAATTCAATCACTTCACCACAGTCTAGACACACTAGGTGATCGTGGTGGTGTTGAGTAGACAGTTCAAATACTGACTTACCACCTTCGAAGTGGTGGCGAGTTACAATACCAGCATCATCGAACTGGTTTAGTACACGATAAACGGTTGCTAGACCGATCTCTTCACCTAGATCAATCAGCTTTTTGTACAAATCTTCAGCACTGATGTGCTGGCAGTCTGGCTGCTGAAGTACTTCTAGAATTTTTAGCCTTGGAAGGGTTACTTTTAAGCCCGCATCCTTCAGCGCCTGATTATTATCTGACATATACTTTCCCGTTGGATCATCTGCAGCGATTTAACAGAATTCAATATTCCTACCATTATAGGCGAAGCGTACTGAACATTAAACCACGAACTTCAAAGGGTTAATAGATTCTTTTTGTAAATTGGAAACAGGTCGATTATATTACAGATCAGACCAGTTACAAATTGATAACATTAGAACGCAAAGACTACGGATAGTTATGAATAAGCGACTTGCTAAGATATATAAACCGGGATTTGTGAAGTTTGCGCTCAATATTTGGCCGCCATTTTGGGGCGCAGGTATCAAAATCTTACATATTTCTGAAGATTTTCGAACGGTTAAAGTCCGCTTGAAGCTTCGCTGGTGGAACAAAAACGCCAATCGAACCCAATATGGTGGCAGCATTTTCTCGTTGACCGACCCGATCTACTCACTGATGTTGATGGGGATTCTGCGTGAGGAATATTACGTCTGGGACAAAGAAGCCAGCATCAATTTCATTAAACCTGGACAGAGTGATTTGTTTGCCGAGTTTGAAGTAACCGAAGGCATGTTAGACGATATTTACCAAATGACTCGTAATGGCGAAAAGTGCTTTCCGGAATTTATTACCCATGTGAAAGACAAAGACGGCAATGTTGTATCCGAAGTGCAGCGCAAGTTGTATGTGAGGAAGAAACCTCAATACAGAGAGGAAGAGGTAGCTACGCAAGCTTCTTGATAGACAGATACAAAAAGACCTCCAACAGGAGGTCTTTTTAATGAATACGTTATTAGCCTTCAAGCTCAGCTAGGCACATCTCTTCGTAGATTTGCTTAACCCAGTTTTCAACGCGCTCGTCAGTCAATTCTGGTTGACGGTCTTCGTCAATACATAGACCAACAAACTGGCTATCGTCACCTTCTACGAGTGCTTTAGACGCTTCGAACTCGTAACCTTCAGTTGAAGTGTGGCCCAGGATAGTGCCGCCTTTTGCTTCAACGATGTCACGTACTGTGCCCATTGCGTCACAGAAGTACTCTGCGTAATCTTCTTGGTCACCACAACCGAAGATAGCAACAAGCTTCGTAGAGAAGTCTACTTGCTCAAGCTCTGGGAAGAAATCGTCCCAATCACATTGTGCTTCACCGTAGTACCAAGTTGGGATACCTAGAAGTAGAAGATCAAAGTTATCAATGTCTTCTTTGCTGCTTTTTGCGATGTCTTGAACGTGAACTAGTTGTTTACCTAGTTGCTTTTGAATCATCTTTGCAACGGCTTCAGTATTACCTGTGTCGCTACCGAAGAAGATACCTACACTTGCCATAGAGTCTATACCTTTACATTGTTTGTTACTGGCGATGGGGAGAGGAGCTTAACCTAGCCCTGTGCCTTCCCAACTGAGCTGAATCAGGCCTTTAGCGATGAAACCAGCACAGCCTAGGAAAAGAACTAACCATACAATACGACGACCAAAAACAGGTACATTGCCTTGCTTTAGTACATCTTTTATCGCCATCCCGATGAAAAAGAAGATAGCAGCAAAAAGAAGATCGAGCCCGATCGACTCGAGCATGTCCATATAGTCGTATAGCATTGTCGTCCTTCATGCCAAAAATTCTTGGGCGCACTATACCACTGTTAAACGGTAAAGTTAATGCACAACAAGAAGGGTTATTTCAATAATCTGGCGTTGTTTTTCGAATTTGTTAACTCGAAATATGTTTCCTGATCACCCGCATGACTTCTGCTGGTTTTTCAGCGTGTAGCCAGTGTCCTGTATTAGCAATAATGTGCGCTTTTGCATTGTTAAACTGTCGCTTAACGGCTGGCTGGTGCTCAGGCATCAAGTAATCAGAATCACCACCTTTGACAAATAAAGTTGGGATGTCTGTTGGTGTGATTTCTTGCCAACCAATGATGTTGTCGTAGTTGTTGAGCAAGCTAGCAACGTTGAAGCGCCAATCCATTTTATCGCCGTTTTTGTATAACGATTTCGATAAGAATTGTCTTACACCATCCATTTCAATATGTTGAGCAAGAATGTCCATGGTTTGTTGGCGGTTATTTGGTTGTTCTTTTACTACGGCTTGCAGACCATTAAACACGTTATCATGGCGATTAGTCTGGTAAGCCACTGGCGCCATATCTAAGACAATAAGTTGTTTTACGAATTCAGGAGCGATATCTACCAGTTTCATCGCAACTTTTCCACCCATAGAGTGGCCGATGACAAGTGCTGGTTCGATGCTTAAATGGCGAAGCAAATCAGCAACATCTTGTGCCATCACTTCGTAATTGTGTGTGTCTGAATGGAAAGAGAGGCCATGATTTCGTAGATCAATACTGATCACACAGTGATCTTGAACGAGGTCGCGAGCCAGTAAACCTAGATTACTGAAACTGCCAAACAATCCATGAATCAAAACAACCGTTTGGCCTTGTCCTTCCTGCTTATAGTTGAGTAATGCTGACATTTTATCTTATTCGTGATGGGTTTAACGTGGAGTATCCGCGAGGATCTCGTTATAATCCCCCAGAGTTTAAACATTGAGAATGTGAAAAGCGAATGAAAACAATTGAGGTTGATGAGGATCTATACCGTTACATTGCGGGTCAAACCAAGCATATCGGTGAAAGTGCCTCGGATATTTTACGACGCCTTTTGAACCTTGATGGCCAGTTGCAGGAAGCAGTTGTTGCACCTGTAGTAGAACAGCCACAAGGGATTGTAGTAAGTAAAGATGCTGGCAAAGCAGAATCAGTAGATATCGTAAAAGAGATGCGTTCTCTACTTATCTCTGATGAGTTTGCTGGTCTTAAGAAAGCGATTGATCGCTTCATGTTGGTATTATCAACCTTACACAAACTGAATCCAGAGAGCTTCTCTCAAGCGACAAAAGTGAAAGGACGCAAACGCGTTTACTTTGCTGATAACGAAGAGACTCTGCTAGCAAACGGTAACACTACCAAACCTAAAGCAATTCCTGGCACGCCATTCTGGGTAATCACCAACAACAACACCAGTCGTAAGCGACAAATGGTGGAGCAGGTGATGACTCACATGGAATTCCAGCCTGACTTAATAGAGAAAGTAACAGGTTCAATCTAAGAAACCTGATAGAAGCCTCATAATGTGTAGCGTTTAGCGGATATTATGAGGCTTTTTTGATTTTATTTGTTTTTAAAGAAAGGATGTCAAACATGGCTATGCACCCTCGTGCTGGGCAAAAAGCGCAGCAGGAAGATCTTCACAATATCCCAGCACTCGTTGCTAACTACTTCTTACTTCAACCAGACGCAACAAACGCAGAACACAAAGTTCAATTTGGTACTTCTGGCCACCGCGGTACTGCAGACAAGCACACTTTTAACGAAAACCACATTTTAGCGATCGCTCAAGCGGTAGCAGAAGTTCGTGCTGAGCAAGGTACAACAGGCCCATTGTTTGTGGGTAAAGACACGCACGCGCTATCTGAACCAGCGTTTTCAAGTGTGATTGAAGTATTGATTGCAAACGGTGTGAAAGTGATTGTCCAACAAGACAACGGTTACACGCCAACGCCAGGAATTTCACACGCGATTCTGACTTACAACATCAAGCACGATGATAAGGCAGACGGCATTGTGATTACTCCGTCTCATAACCCACCACAAGACGGCGGTATTAAATACAACCCGACTCACGGTGGTCCTGCAGAAGCTGAACTGACTCAAGCGATCGAAGATCGTGCGAACGCCCTGATTGCTGAAGGTTTACAAGGTGTTAAACGCCTACCACTAGCGGAAGCTAAAGCATCGGATCTGTTTGTTGAGATGGACTTGGTGAAACCATACATCGATGATCTAGTTAACGTTATCGATATGGAAGCAATCCAAAAAGCAAACCTGAAGATTGGTGTAGATCCATTGGGTGGCAGTGGCATCGATTACTGGCGTCAAATTGGTCAGGCATACAACCTAGACCTAACGCTAGTAAGTGAAGCGATTGACCCTTCTTTCCAATTCATGTCGCTAGACAAAGACGGCGTTGTACGTATGGACTGTTCTTCTCCATACGCAATGGCAGGTCTATTGGCACTAAAAGACGAGTACGATCTAGCATTTGGTAACGACCCTGACTACGACCGTCACGGTATCGTTACGCCAAAAGGTTTGATGAACCCGAACCACTTCTTAGCGGTTTGTATCGATTACCTATACCGTCACCGTGACGCGTGGGGTAAAGATGTCGCTGTTGGTAAAACGCTAGTTTCAAGCGCCCTGATTGACCGTGTTGTTGCGGATCTAGGTCGTGAGCTATGTGAAGTACCTGTTGGCTTCAAGTGGTTTGTGGACGGTCTGTACACTGGTAAGTTTGGTTTCGGCGGTGAAGAAAGTGCAGGTGCGTCTTTCCTTCGTAAAGATGGTACGCCTTGGTCAACAGACAAAGATGGTATCTTGCTATGTCTTCTAGCAGCAGAGATCACTGCGGTAACGGGTAAGAACCCTCAAGATTACTATGAAGAGCTAGCGGCGAAGCACGGCGAGTCTAAGTACAACCGTATTCAAGCTGTCGCAAATGGCCCACAAAAAGACGTATTGAAGAAGTTGTCACCAGAAATGGTTGCGGCTGAAACTCTAGCTGGTGACGCAATCACTGCTCGTCTGACGCACGCTCCAGGTAATGGTGCTGCGATTGGTGGCCTTAAAGTAACGACAGCGAATGGTTGGTTCGCTGCTCGTCCATCAGGCACTGAAGACATCTACAAGATCTACTGTGAAAGCTTCAAAGGTGAAGAGCATCTGAAACAAATCGAAGCTGAAGCACAAGAAATCGTTAATCAAGTATTTGCAGCCGCTGGTTTGTAATTCAAACGATTAAAGTTCGAAAGGGTCGACATTGCGTCGGCCCTTTTTTATTTTATAGAGAGCGCTGTGCCTCGAGAGTCGGGAGCGCTTAGCTTTAGGAATCGAGAGGGACTCGTTGAGAGTATTGAGAAAGGGTACTTTGATTAAGAAGAGTGTTGACGGAACTTGTTTCTAGAAAGACAAAATAAAGCCGTTTCCCGTTTCCCGTTTCCCGTTTCCCGTTTCCCGTTTCCCGTTTCCCGTTTCCCGTTTCCCGTTTCCCGTTTTAGTTCGGCCAAGTATCCGGTACAACAAACCAAAATTGACCGCTCTTTGT
>NZ_JAHGAC010000033.1:0-49502 GCF_030248355.1 Vibrio sp. B172a
CAAGTGTTGTACAGATAGCTGCAGTTAGAGTAGTTTTACCGTGGTCAACGTGGCCGATAGTACCAACGTTTACGTGCGGTTTTACACGTTCAAATTTTTCTTTAGACACAATCGTGTTCCTTCCTAGTTATGATTCGCCGTGATCATTATTGATCCCGACGCGCCAGAAATTGTTATTTTATGCGCCAACGCCTGTTAGCGCAATATTTGGACGCATTGATCTTTAAAAAAAGCTGGACTTTTTTTCAGCTCAAAGCGTTTTAATTAGTAACCACGGTCTGCAATGATTTTATCTGCGAAGTTTTTCGGTACTTCAGCGTACTCGTTAAACTCCATAGAGTAAGACGCACGGCCTTGAGTTGCAGAACGTAGGTCCGTTGCGTAACCAAACATCTCAGATAGTGGTACTTGAGCGCGGATGATCTTAATACCAGCCACACCATCGTCCATACCTTCGATCATACCGCGACGGCGGTTAAGGTCACCAACAACATCACCCATCCAATCTTCAGGAGTAGTTACTTCAACATTCATCATTGGCTCAAGAAGAACAGGCTGTGCTTCTAATGAACCCTTCTTGAATGCCATCGAGCCAGCGATCTTAAACGCCATCTCGTTAGAGTCAACATCGTGGTAAGAACCATCAAACAGAGTGGCTTTAATATCTAATACAGGATAACCCGCTAGAACACCGCTGTTCATTTGCTCTTCGATACCTTTCGCTACCGAGTTGATGTATTCCTTAGGAACAACACCACCCACAATTTCGTCAACAAAGACAAAACCTTCACCAGGTTCAGATGGCTCCAGTTTGATCCATACGTGACCATACTGACCACGACCACCAGATTGACGTACAAATTTACCTTCAACTTCCGCGTTGCCACGGATTGTTTCACGGTACGCAACCTGAGGTTTACCAACATTACAGTCAACGCTGAATTCACGTTTCATACGATCAACGATGATATCTAGGTGAAGCTCACCCATACCAGAGATCAGTGTCTGACCTGTTTCGTCGTCCGTTTTTACGCGGAATGATGGATCTTCTGCCGCTAGTTTACCCAGTGCAATACCCATCTTCTCTTGATCGGCAACAGAGCGAGGCTCTACCGCGATCTGAATTACCGGTTCAGGGAACTCCATGCGCTCTAGAATCACTTTGTGGTTCTGGTCACATAGCGTGTCACCTGTTGTAACGTCTTTCAGACCGATAGCAGCTGCGATATCACCAGCGCGAACTTCTTTTACTTCTTCACGCTTGTTCGCATGCATCTGTACGATACGACCGAAACGCTCTTTCTTGTCTTTTACTGAGTTGTAAACAGCATCACCTGAGTTCACAACACCTGAGTAAACGCGCATGAAAGTTAGCGTGCCCACGAATGGGTCAGTCGCGATCTTGAATGCTAGTGCTGAGAACGGTTCGTTGTCGTCTGCGTGACGCTCAACTTCGTTCTCTCTTTCGTCGATGCCTTTAATTGCAGGAACATCAACTGGCGACGGCAAGAATTCGATCACTGCGTCTAGTACTGCTTGAACACCTTTGTTTTTGAACGCACTACCACAAGTAGCCAGTACGATTTCGTTGTTTAGTGTACGAGTACGTAGAGCTTGTTTGATCTCAGCTTCAGACAGTTCACCTTCTTCAAGGTACTTGTCCATTAGCTCTTCAGTTGCTTCCGCTGCCGCTTCAACTAGGTTGTTGCGCCATTCTTCAGCAAGCTCTTGCATGTCTGCTGGAATTTCGTCGTATGTGAACGACATGCCTTGGTCGGCTTCATTCCAGTTGATCATTTTCATCTTGATAAGGTCGATAACACCACGGAAATCATCTTCTGCACCAACGTTCAGTTGGATTGGAACAGGATTCGCACCAAGACGGTTTTTAATTTGGTCCACAACGCGTAGGAAGTCAGCACCTGCACGGTCCATCTTGTTTACAAATACCATACGTGGAACGTGGTACTTGTCAGCTTGACGCCATACAGTTTCAGACTGAGGTTCAACACCAGATGAACCACAGAACACAACAACTGCACCATCAAGTACGCGCAGAGAACGCTCTACTTCGATAGTAAAGTCAACGTGTCCAGGGGTGTCGATGATGTTAACGCGGTGCTCTTGGAATTGTGCTTCCATACCACGCCAGAAGGTAGTAGTCGCCGCAGACGTGATTGTGATACCACGTTCTTGCTCCTGCTCCATCCAGTCCATGGTTGCTGCGCCATCGTGAACTTCACCGATTTTATGAGACAGACCAGTGTAGAACAGAATACGTTCAGTAGTGGTTGTTTTACCTGCATCTACGTGAGCACAGATACCGATGTTACGGTAGCGCTCAATAGGAGTTTTGCGAGCCACGATTGAATCCTCTTACTTAGAGATAGGGACTATTGCTATAGCTAAAAAATGCTATCCCCTAGATATAGCAATAGTTCCTAGCATATGCATAGGAACTAAAGAAGTGCTGCAAGGAACCTTGCAGCACTGAAAAGGTATTACCAACGGTAATGAGCGAACGCTTTGTTTGCGTCAGCCATGCGGTGAACGTCTTCACGTTTCTTAACCGCAGTACCTTTGTTCTCAGACGCGTCTAGCATTTCAGCAGCTAGGCGTTGAGCCATAGATTTTTCACCACGCTTACGCGCAGCTTCAACCAACCAACGCATAGCAAGTGCGTTACGGCGAACCGGACGAACTTCTACAGGTACTTGGTAAGTTGAACCACCTACACGGCGAGATTTAACTTCTACCGCTGGGCGAACATTTTCAAGAGCTTCTTCAAAAATAGCTAAGTGGTCTTTACCAGACTTTTCAGCCATAGAATCTAGTGCAGTGTAAACAATTTTCTCTGCAGTAGATTTTTTACCGTCAACCATTAGGATGTTAACGAATTTTGCCAGCAGTTCAGATTTGAACTTTGGATCTGGAAGGATCTTACGCTGACCAATGACGCGACGACGTGGCATGGATTTTCTCCGTTGTCTTCTTCAGGTTTTATCCAAAACTTTTCAGTTTTTTCAAAAAATTAAAAATAATTTAGTGTTTGGCCTTACTTAACGGAATCCATTAAGACTTAGGACGCTTCACACCGTACTTAGAACGACCTTGTTTACGGTCGTTAACGCCAGCACAGTCAAGTGCACCGCGAACAGTGTGGTAACGTACACCCGGAAGGTCTTTTACACGACCGCCACGGATTAGTACAACACTGTGCTCTTGAAGGTTGTGACCTTCACCGCCGATGTACGATGTAACTTCGAAGCCGTTTGTCAGACGTACACGACAAACTTTACGAAGTGCTGAGTTAGGTTTTTTAGGTGTAGTAGTGTAAACACGAGTACATACACCACGTTTTTGTGGGCACGCTTCTAGTGCAGGCACGTTGCTTTTAACAACTTGCTTTGCACGTGGCTTACGTACCAACTGGTTAATAGTTGCCATTAACTAGCTCCTGATTTACTTGAAAGTAAGCTTTGTGAAAAATCTATCCCTAACAGCGGTTGGCAGTTAGGGACGCAAAATTCTATGCAGCAGTGAGAGGTGTGTCAAGAAATATACGGATCTTTTTTGTTCAATTAGGGGAATTAGTCCGTAAAGCTCAATCGACAGGAAAGAAGGGTTAATCCCAAGTCAGAGATTTGGCTTGTTTTGCTGTTAGTTCAACAAAGCCAGCATAGCCAATCACCTCAATAGATGGGCTGATACGATTGCTCATACCGCGGGCTTCAATATCGCTTTGCAGCGCAAACACTGATGGACCTTTTACCTTGCTGAACGCCTTATGCTGAGGGTTCGCAGCGTACACGGCATCTTCAATCAACAAGACATCATCTTGCTCACTGTACAGTGCCATTGCATCGTCTAACGCAGCTACGGATTTGATGATATGTAACATGGCTTCCTCAGAATGACAGCAGTTTGCCCGCTTGTTGCAGTTTAGCTTTTAGTTGCTCAGTATTTAGAGCCTCTGCATCAATGACTAAATCAGCTTGAGCCAAGCCACGCTCGGCAAGCGAATCGGCACAAACAAACACTTGCTCAATGTCGTACAAGTCGAACAACTTCAGCATTGGTGCGTAGTCTTTGCTTAAGATGCCATTAGGCTCTTGTCCAAGCAGTAACTGATACACACCATCGCCAACAAATAGAACGGTGATATCTTCACAGTACGCAGATGCCGCTAGCAGCGCATCCACACCTTCACGTCCTGCATTGCTACCATGAGGTGCGCTACGAAATAGGTAAGTTAGCTGACTCAAAACTGCACCACTCTATCTTGGGTTAACATGGCTTCGGCTAAGCTCCCCAAACCGGCTTGCTCGAACCCTGTAGCTAGGTTGTTCTGTTCAAGACCGTGTTGATTCGCTTCATCTTCGCTGATGATACCGCGACGCAATGCCGCTGCCACGCACGTTTCCAAACGAACATCGTGCTGCTGTGCGAGTGATTGCCATGCTTTGGTTAGGTCAAACTCGTCGTTGGCAGGCACACTCAGAGCCGTACCATTGGTGACGCCATCTTGGTAAAAGAACACACTCACCAGAGTATGTCCTTGTTCAATTACCGCTTGAGCGAATTGGTATGCGCTGCGTGCCGATTGACTGCCGTAAACTGGACCATTCACGACCAGCGTGTAAGTTAATCCACTCACGCTTATTCGTCCTCAGTTTTACGCTGACGAATGTAAAGGTAAACGGTGTGTTTAGAAATGTTCAGACGGTCTGCGACGCGGTTGATGGCGTCTTTGATGTCGAAGATGCCTTTGTCGTACAACTCCATCACGATCTGACGGTTTTTGGTGTTGTTCGATACCGATTTGTCAGCGTTGATCTCTTCAATCGTGCGCTCAACCGTTTGGTCTACGAGTTCTTCAACATCGCTTGCGAAGTTAACAGAAGACGCCGCTTCTTTCGCTTCTTGCGTTGGCATGAACGATTGCAGCACTTGAGAGAAAGGCGCATCAAGGTTGACGTTGATACAAAGCAGGCCAATCACGCGGTTTTCGCCGTTACGAATAGCAACGGTGATCGACTTCATTAATACGCCGCCTTTTGCGCGGGTAAAGTACGAACGCGAGAAATTGCGCTCAGAGCCTTCGATGTCTTTCAACATCTTAAGCGCTAAATCTGTGATAGGAGAGCCCACCTGACGACCAGTGTTCTCGCCGTTAGCGATTTTGATTGCAGAGGTATTGAGATCTTCGAGTGAGTGAAGAACGATTTCACAGAAAGGACCGATCAGACTGGCAATGCCGTCCACGACCGCTTCGTAAGATCTCAAGATGATTTTATCGTGCTCGGTAAATGGCATCACGTTGACAGATTCCATTTCGAGCAACATTTCCGCATTTATTGTTTCTGTAGTTGTCATAAGCCTTCGAGCGAAAAATCAACAAATTGGTGTAAGTTTATCAGAAAATTTGAAAGGCAACCTAGCAAACTCACCAACTAGTGACCTAGAACAAAAAAGGTCCGTAAAACGGACCTTTTTTCATCAAGTTATCGCTAATTGTAATTATTGAGCAGCGTTGTCGTTCTCAATTTTTAGTAGCTCAACTTCGAATACTAGCGTTGAGTTAGCAGGGATGCTTGGTGTGTCTTGATCGCCGTATGCTAGCTCTGGCGGGATAACGAATTTGAACTTAGAACCCACAGGCATTAGCTGAACACCTTCAGTCCAACCTGGGATTACGCGGTTTAGTGGGAATGTTGCTGGTTCGCCACGATCGTATGAGCTGTCGAATTGAGTACCGTCAATCAGAGTACCTTTGTAGTGTACTTGAACAGTATCAGTGTCTTTTGGCTTCTCGCCTTCAGCTGGAGTCTCAACTTGGTATAGAAGACCAGAATCTGTCTTCACTACGCCTTCTTGTTTCTCGAACTCAGCACGGAAATCATCGCCAGCTTTCTTCGCTTCAGCTGCTTTTTCAGCCGCTTGCTTTTGCATAGTTTCAGCAACGCGCTTGTCTAGAGATTCTAGAGCTGCACGAGTTTCTTCTTCGTTTAGCGCTGCTTTGTCTTTAAATACGTCTTCGATACCTTTAAGAACTAGGTCTTTGTTTAGGTCGATGCCAATCTCGCTTGGTTTCTCAATGCTAGTGCTTAGGTAGTTAGCAAATGAAACACCGATCGCGTAAGCCGCTTTGTCATCGTCGTTTTTAAAGTGAACTGCTTTACCAGTTTCTGCTTGAACTTGTTCTGCTTGAGGTGCTGCTTCTGGTTTTGTTTCTTCTTTTTGACAACCTACCGCTAGCATTACTGTTGCAGCAAGTAGCGACACTTTTAAAACTGATTTCATTAAATTCTCCCAATAATGGCTTAGCCACTGGTTGTTGTGCACAAATCTTCTATGAGACTAGTGAAGACAATCGTTATACCAATATACTAGCTATATGTCTTAAGACACAAACCGGATTATTAGATGTGATGCAAAGAATTTCTCATTTATTCCTATATTTAATTGTCATCACCACGTTAAATGGATGCTTTTTTACCGATCGCGATGTTCAACGTTGGTCACTCGAACCACAAGGTTCCACCAGCTTTGCGCTCAGTCGAGATGGTCGATTCGCGCTGCTGTACTCCAAAGAGCACCAGTTGGTTCTTTGGGATTTGGAGCAAAACAAACAACTCGCAAAGCTGGGTGAACTCGATCAAGCTGCCAATGTGGTCTCCCATATTCGCATTTCGGACAATGGTCGCTATGCAGTCACAGCGAGCCAAATGAACTTCGCTGTGTGGGATCTCGGATGGACTCAAGCCGAAGGACTTTGGTCTATCGATGACGCGCTGATTCGAGACGTTGATATCACCAGTAACGGAGAACAAGTGTTGCTTGGCTTGTCCAACGGTAAAGCGATTCACGTCAACTTAGTCACTGGTCGCAGGCTAGAGTTCCTTGCGCACCAAGAAAAAGTCAATTCTGTCGCTATCTCACCCAACGGTCGCTTCGCCTTAACGGGTGGTAATGACTACAAAGCGTATCTGTGGGATACCGAAGCCGGGCTAGTATTGCGTACCTTTGAACACGACCAGCGCGTTGTTCGAGTTGCCTTGCAGAGAGATGGAAAACTGGCCATGACTTCAGACGGTGGCAACCAAGCCATTATCTGGAATTTAGAGACGGGTGAAGAAGTGACACAGCTAAGCAGTTGGTCTCGTCAGTTGATCTTCTCGACGGCGCGCTTCTCCGATGATGGTAACTGGTTAGTAACTGGCACGCCTTCCGGTCGTGTGATGGTATGGGATACTCACACGGGTAAACGAGTGGATAGATTTGAAGTCGAGCCGAAAAAAGATACTCGCCCTCCTCGTGCGGTCGTGTATGATGCAGCCTTTGATTCCAAGCAACGTATAATTACTGCCACTTCTGCGGGCATTGCCCAAGCTTGGCAGCTAGAGAACGGATCATGACAGAAAAACTTATTCAGCAATTGGAAGCTCGCATTAATGACTTAGAGTGTCAGCTTGCGTTCCAAGAACAGACAATTGAAGATCTGAACGGTGCCTTGTCACAGCAGCAACTGCAAATCACCAAGATGCTCGATCAAATGAAATACGTGGTAGGTAAAGTGAAGAATATGGATTCGTCGAATTTGGCCGATCCATCAGAAGAAACACCGCCACCGCACTACTGATTCATCCGAATCCCAGTGCAGTAACTAACACAAAGCCCAGACTCTTATCTGGGCTTTGTTGTCTTTAAGAAAGCGAATCGCTACTCGTCCGAGTAAATGTTTACGCTCAACTCACCTTGAGTGTTGATCCCTGCTCGGTACATACCAGAACTGTTCATCGCAAAGTGCAACTCACCTTGTGCATCAATGGCGATTAGACCGCCCTCTCCGCCCATCTCTTTAAGTTCACCTTGGATGATATGTTCACAAGCCGTGTGGACGTTTTCTTGCAAATAACGCATGCGCGCTGCGACATCTTCCGCCACTCGTTTACGAATAAAGAACTCGCCGACACCTGTCGTGGAAACCGCAACAACGCCATTCTCTGCCACCGTGCCGCACCCAATCAGAGCGGAATCTCCCACTCGTCCGTATTTCTTGTTGGTCACACCGCCAGTGCTGGTTGCTGCCGCTAAGTTACCGTGTTGGTCAAATGCCACAGCGCCGACGGTACCGTGTTTACGATCATCTGGGTAACGAGACTCGGAAAGGGCAAACAAGCCTTTCTCACGCATAGAAATCAGTTGTTCATAACGACGATCAGTGAAGAAGTAATCTTGCTCGGTGTACTCATGGCCTTGTTCGAAAGCAAATTTCTCAGCGCCCTCGCCGACTAACAGCACATGGTTGCTGTTTTTCATTACATCACGAGCAAGCTCAATAGGGTTCTTAATATGACGAACACCGGCAACAGCACCTGCTGCTTGGTTTCGACCATCCATCACAGACGCGTCCATTTCTACCATTTCATTATGAGTAAGAACCGAGCCTTTGCCTGCATTGAAATTAGGGGAGTCTTCAAGAACTTTAACCGCAGCAACCACAGCATCCAACGCTTCGCCGCCTTTTTCTAGAATTTGATGGCCCGCTTTTACCGCAGCTTCTAAATCCGCCAAGATGGATTGTTGCAGTTCATCACTCATCTGTTCACGTAAGATAGTGCCCGCACCACCATGAATCGCAATCGAGAAGGGTTTCGTCATCACTTTGTCCAACTGTTATTCCTTGTATGATTTGCACTACACCCTAGATAAACAAAAAGCGCAAGTTGAAACCTCAACTTGCGCTTTTCAAAGCTTTTCTAGATTAGGTTATCTAGTGAAGAGCGTGCGATTAGTGAGAACCGCAACCGCCGCCGCCACAACATTCGTGGTCGTCGCCTTTCTCTTCGCCACCACAGCAGCCGCCTTCTTTGTCGTCACCGCCACAGCAGCCACCACCTTGGTGGATGTGACCGTGCTCGATCTCTTCAGCTGTTGCTTCACGAGTAGCCATTACTTCTACTTCGAAAGTTAGAGTTTGGCCAGCTAGCATGTGGTTGCCATCTACAACAACTTCGTCGCCGTCTACTTCAGTTACTTCTACAGGGATTGGACCTTGGTCAGTATCTGCTAGGAAACGCATGCCAACTTCGATTTGGTCAACGCCTTGGAATACGTCTGCAGGAACACGTTGCACTAGTGCATCGTTGTGGTCGCCGTACGCATCTTCAGGAGCTACTGTTACTGAGAACTTGTCGCCAGCCACTTTGCCTTCTAGTTCGCTTTCAAGACCAGTGATCAGGTTGTTGTGACCGTGTAGGTAATCAAGAGGCGCGTCAGCTGTTGATTGATCAACAACAACACCGTCTTCCAACATTACTTTGTATGCAAGGCTTGCAACAACGTTCTTTTCAATTTTCATACTAACTCCAGGGAGATTAATTGACCTAACCAGAATGGGGTTAAGTACCGAGATGGTAGTATTATGGGGATCAATTAACGAAGTTCAATTACTCAGGCTTAAAAATCCCAATCATTTCTTGTTCTGAGTGTTTATTTTTTTCTACAGATTGCGGTTTACGCTGCTCGGTAAAATCACAGTCAACACACTCAACCAGTTCGATGTTATTCTCGATCCACCAGCGTAAGGTATCCTGCTGGCTGCATTTCGGGCAGCTTGCACCCGCGATAAAACGTTTCTTGGCTTTCACTTTTATTCCTTTTCCCGCTTGATGCTACGCGGGTACTACTTCCAATGATTTGGCGACTGTTGGTCGCTTTCCATTTCGCGACCAAAGATTTCTTCTAGTTCTTTACGTGCTTCTTTCGAGCGTTGAGCAAGTTCTTTGTCCTCATTGTGCTGAGGTAACAAGTCCTTGAGCATAGCATTATCTAACTTACGAAAGTGTGCTTCTGCCCGCTTTGCTTGATACGGGTGCATGCCTAATTCTACGAGCGCTTGGCGACCTAGATCTAAGGCGCCTAAAAAGGTTTCACGTGAGTAATTCTGCACGCCGTGATTCATCAACTGATACGCTTCCACACGGCTGCGAGCACGGGCGAGGATTTTTAATTTCGGGAAGTACTCACGACAAATGTCGACAATCGCCATCACCTCATCTGGTGAGTCGGTACAGATCACTAAGGCTTCCGCTTTATCTGCACCTGCGGCACGTAACAAATCAATCTGAGTCGCATCACCATAAAACACCTTATAGCCGTATTTACGCAGCAAGTGGATTTGGCTCGCGTCACTTTCTAGTACCGTTACTTTGATCTTGTTGGCGTACATCAAGCGTCCAACAATCTGACCAAAACGGCCAAAGCCTGCGATGATCACTCGTGGTCGACGATCAACAACATTGCTGGCCACGCTCTCTTCTTCTTGGTTCAGAGTATGAGCAAACCATTTTTTCTGTCCCATGAGCAGCAGTGGTGTCGTCACCATCGACAAACTCACCACGACCAGTAAGAAGGAAACTTGCTCTTTAGTTAAGATACCTTCTTGGCTTGCTGCGGTGAAAATCACAAACGCAAACTCACCACCTTGGCTCAAAATCGCCGCCATACGACTACGTGATTTAGCACGGACTCGAGCAGTGCGAGCTAAGACATACAGCACCAAACCTTTGACGACAACAAGAGCAATCACGGCACTAATAATCGCAAACGGTTGAAGTGCTAATAAGCCCAAATTAACCGCCATACCAACCGCAATAAAGAACAAGCCAAGCAGCAGACCTTTAAAAGGTTCAATCGCGATTTCTAGCTCATGACGGTATTCACTTTCTGCCAGTAACACGCCCGCAAGGAAAGTACCAAGTGCCATCGATAACCCCAGTTTCTGCATCGCAACAGAGATACCAAGTACCACTAGAAGAGCGGCAACGGTGAAGAGTTCACGCACACCACTCATTACCACAAAACGGAACAGTGGACGTAAAAGGAAATGGCCGCCCACTAATAACGCAGCCACACTGCCTAGTACCCAAATGGCATCTAACCAATCACCACCGCCTTGCCCACCAGCAAGTAATGGCAACATAGCGAGCATCGGGATGACCGCAATGTCTTGGAACAACAGCACCGCAAAGCCTGACTGCCCGGTTTCCGTGCCGGCTTGCCCCTGCTCTTCTATCACTTTGAGTGCAATTGCCGTCGACGAGAGCGCCAAACCCATACCAATGACGAGACTGACTTGCATGCTCAATCCAAACAAGCTGACGATACTGCCGATTACTGCCGTGGTCACGATGACTTGAGCGCCACCTAAGCCGAGTATCGGCCCACGCATTTGCCATAATTTTTTGGGGTTCAGTTCCAAGCCAATTAAGAACAGCAGCAACACCACCCCGAGTTCAGCAAAATGGAGAATCGCATCCACATCGCTGATCAACCCCAGCCCCCAAGGGCCAATTAAAACTCCTGCAATCAGGTAACCGAGTACCGATCCCAAACCAAGTCGCTGAGCAATCGGTACGGCAACAACGGCGGCAGAAAGAAAAACGACGCTACTTTGAAGAAACTCACTGGTCATCGCCATGTTGGCCTCCTTGCTCTCCCCACTCTCTCAGGGGATGATTGAGCCATTGACGATACTGCTCTGCATGCTGATAACGTTCGATATCCGAGACATTACGCGACCAGTACAACACTAAAGGTTCCATCCAGTGCATTTGACATAGTGCCGCGGTCAACTCAAACGGTTGTAGAATTTGCTCAAGTGGGTACTTGTTGTAACCCATAGGACTGAACGCATCCTCTTTACCGCCAGTAGTAATCACACTGCGCCAATACTTACCCTCTAATGCACAACCATCGCCAAACGCAAAACCTTTGCCTAACACACGATCCATCCACTCTTTTAGCAATGCTGGGCAGGAATACATATAGAGGGGATGATGAAAAACGATCACATCGTGTTCCGCCAACAAGTGGTGTTCATAGTTAACATCGATAAAGAAATCAGGGTATGCACCATAAAGATCGTGCACCGTGACATGATCAAGCGATTCGATTTTTTTAATCATCACTTGATTCGCAATGGAGTTTTGCGGCTCTGGGTGAGCATAAATAACCAGAACTCTTGGGGGAATAGACGCTGCAACAGCCAAATGGTCGTCCTTGTGTTGATTTCCTAGTAAAAATTATCGTTATCAGATTGTTATACTTTTTTGTATAGCATAATGCAATTAAAGCTCAGAGATCGACTTTTCCCGCCAATACCCCTACTATTCATCGCGAGATCAACGACCAAGAAACGCGCACTGCGCAAAGTGAATTAAAACTCTATGATTACCTTCTCTGATATTCAGTTACTGCGTGGCGGTAAACCTCTTTTAGACCAAGCTTCTGCAACCATTCACCCAGGCGATAAAGTGGGTCTGGTTGGTAAAAATGGCTGTGGTAAATCGACTCTATTCGCACTACTGAAAGACGAATTGTCGATTGATGCAGGCTCATTTAGTCAGCCGCAGCATTGGGAGTTGGCATGGGTAGCACAGGAAACCCCTGCACTAGACCGCAGCGCAATTGAATACGTTATTGATGGTGACCGAGAGTTCCGTGATCTTGAAGCCCAACTGGCGATCGCCGAGGAGAAAGACAACGGCACCTTAGTTGCAGAGATCCACGGCAAAATTGAAACCATTGGCGGTTACAGCATTCGCGCTCGCGCTGCCGAACTGCTTGACGGTCTGGGCTTTAGCCAAGAGCAAATGAGCTGGAACCTGACCCAGTTCTCGGGTGGTTGGCGTATGCGCCTTAACTTGGCTCAAGCGCTATTGTGTCGTTCTGATCTACTGCTACTCGACGAACCAACCAACCACTTGGATTTGGACGCGGTAATGTGGTTAGAGCGTTGGCTACAAAACTACCCTGGCACATTGATTCTGATCTCGCACGACCGTGACTTCTTGGACCCGATCGTTGGTCGTATCGTTCACATCGAAAACCAGCAGCTGAACGAATACACGGGTAACTACTCGTCATTCGAAAACCAACGCGCACAAAAAATGGTGCTGCAACAAGCGATGTTTGAGAAGCAACAGAAACAGATGTCGCACATGCAAAGCTACATCGACCGCTTCCGTTACAAAGCATCAAAAGCGCGCCAAGCACAAAGCCGAATTAAAGCGCTGGAGCGTATGGAGAAGGTACTGCCAGCGCAGTTCGATAACCCATTTAGTTTCCAGTTCCGCGATCCTGCAGCCCTACCAAACCCAATCATGATGATGGATGAAGTATCGGCAGGCTACGGTGAAAACCTGATCCTAGAGAAGATCCGCCTTAACCTAGTACCGGGCAGCCGCATTGGTCTACTTGGTCGTAACGGCGCGGGTAAATCAACTTTGATCAAATTGCTGTCTGGTGAACTAAAAGCACAAGGCGGCGATCTGACTTACTCGCAAGGCGTGAAGATCGGTTACTTCGCTCAGCACCAACTAGAAACACTGCACCCAGAAGAAACACCGCTGCAGCACATGATGCAAATCGCACCAGATCAAACCGAGCAGCAGCTACGTGATTACCTAGGTAGCTTTGGTTTCCAAGGTGATAAAGCGCTTGAGAAAGTTGCACCGTTTTCAGGTGGTGAGAAAGCACGTTTGGTATTGGCATTAATTGTGTGGCAGAAACCGAACCTATTGCTACTCGATGAGCCAACCAACCACTTGGACTTGGACATGCGCCAAGCACTGACCATGGCACTGCAAACATTCGAAGGTGCGATGGTGATTGTTTCGCACGATCGCTACCTATTGCGTGCAACCACAGATGATTTGTACCTTGTGCACGATCGCCAAGTGGCACCATTCGACGGTGACTTGAGTGATTACTACAAGTGGTTGACCGAGCAACAAAAAGCCGAGCGTAAAGAAGCACAAGCGGCTCAGCCAGTTAAAGATAACGCCAACAGTGCAGCGGCGAAAAAAGAGCAAAAGCGACGCGAAGCAGAATTTCGTAAGCAGACCGCACCAATTCGCAAAACGCTGACACAGTTAGAAAACAAAATGGATAAGTTAGGTGAAGCTCTAGCGAAAGCAGAAGAGCAATTAGCGGATAACTCGCTGTATGAAGCCGAAAACAAGGCTAAACTTAACGAAGTGTTGGCGCTTCAAGCTTCTAGCAAAGCAGATCTTGAAGAAGTAGAAATGGAATGGATGTCTGCCCAAGAAACACTCGAGCAGATGGAACTAGAGTTTAATCAATGACAAACGAGCACGCAGAATACACTCTTACCCTAGAACACCTTTGGCAGTTCAGTCTGCAATTTTATGGTGTGCGAGAAGTGAAGGAAGCGTGCTTATCATTGCAAAACAACTACCACGGCAACGTGAACCTATTACTGCTGCTCAGATGGCTCGATGAGCAGCAGGTGATTTTCCAAGAGCAAGACTGGCACTTGGTGCAAGGCTGTCTTGGTCGAAGCGAAACCCTCCTCCACTCTTACCGCGAACTTCGTCGCCACCTCAAAGCGCAAGTCAACGACGCACTTTATCGTGAAGCATTGCAGTTCGAATTACAGCTCGAAAAGCAGCAGCAATCAGACTTAGTTGACTGTGTTAACTCACTTCAATTAGTCAAAAACGATGGTGACCCACTGACGCTGAGATACTGTCGCCAGCTAGGTGGAGAGCATTTGCAACAGGCATTCTCAATTCCCGTTCCGAACATTCACCATCCATAAATCCGTCATAAACCAGTAAAATATCTATACTAAAGCTATAAAGGATTATATTAATAAGTTCTTCAGCGAACATTGAAGGACCATATAAGAGCAGTTAGGTATGACACAATTTTTCGCAGCCGCCGGGATTAAGAACCCGCATCTTCAGACGCTATTACCGCGCTTTATCCGCAAGAAAGCGTTGTTTACGCCTATTTGGCAAACACTCGATACACCAGATGGTGACTTCCTCGATTTGGCATGGTCACAACAGCCAGATTCCGAAGCCGCACGCAACAAACCTATCTTCGTCCTATTCCATGGCTTGGAAGGCTGCTTCTATAGCCCATATGCGAACGGTTTGATGAACGCCTTCTCTAAATCGGGCTGGCTGTCAGTGATGATGCACTTTCGTGGTTGCAGCGGTAAACCAAACAAGAAAGCCCGCGCCTATCATTCCGGCGAAGTGACCGATGCTCGCTTCTTCCTTGAACAGCTCAATCAGCAGTTTCCCAACAACCCAAAAGTCGCGGTCGGTATTTCTCTTGGCGGGAACATGTTGGCGAACTACTTAGCTCAGTACAAAGATGATCCTATCTTAAGTGCCGCAACCATTGTGTCTGCGCCACTGGATTTGGCCGCGTGTGCTAACCGTATTGAACAAGGCTTCTCCAAGGTCTACAAGCGCTACCTACTCTCTTCGCTCAAGCGCAATGCACTGCAGAAACACGACTTAATCCAAGGTGAACTCGCCTTGTCGTATAACTCTATCAAACGCGTGACTCGCTTATACGAATTCGACGATCTGATCACTGCCCCTTTGCATGGCTTCAAAGACGCGCAAGATTATTACGACCAGTGTTCAGGCTTAAGCAAGCTGCAACAGATCACCTTACCAACCCTGATCATCCACGCCAAAGACGATCCGTTTATGACCGAAGAGGTGATCCCCAAATTCGTGTTGCCAGACAACATCGATTACCGACTTTATGAACATGGTGGTCACGTTGGCTTCCTGACAGGCACCGCATTAAAACCTAAGTTCTGGTTGGAAGAAGCCTTGCCTTCATATTACGAAAGTATCGCCGCAGACTACCTTTCTGCTGTATCCGTACCGCGAACACAGTAAACTATTAAGCGTGTCAGACATAAGGCTTCTGCACGCACTAAACATCATAAAAGTTTGAGGTATTTATGATCATTCCATGGCAAGACATTGCGCCAGAGACATTAGAAAACCTGATCCGCGAATTCGTGCTACGTGAAGGCACCGACTACGGCTCAGTCGAAGTTTCACTGCAGAGTAAAATCGATCAGGTCAAATCCCAATTAGAGAAAGGCGAAGCGGTCATCGTATTTTCTGAGCTTCATGAAACGGTTGATATCCAACTAAAAGCAAAGTTTTAGACCCTTCACATTTTACCGTATCCCACTCGATGACAAGGGCTTGTTACGTGCTATAGTGGGTTATCGACCGTGCAGCATACGTGTGCTGCACTTTACAGGTAAGTAATTTTCGACAAGGTTTGTCATGTCAGCGAAACACCCAATCATTGCGGTTACTGGTTCGTCCGGTGCCGGCACAACCACCACTTCAGAAGCCTTCCGTAAGATGTTCAATATGATGAACGTCAAACCAGCGTGGGTTGAAGGTGACAGCTTCCACCGCTTTACACGTCCAGAGATGGATGTCGAAATCCGCAAAGCGCGTGAGCAAGGCAAGCACATCAGCTACTTTGGTCCACAAGCCAATGACTTTCCGGGGCTAGAAGAGTTCTTCCGCAAGTTTGGTGAAGATGGCACTGGCAGCGTGCGCCGCTATCTGCACACTTTTGATGAAGCCGTTCCATACAACCAAATGCCGGGAACCTTTACGCCTTGGCAAGATCTGCCAGAAAACAGCGATGTGCTGTTCTATGAAGGTTTACACGGTGGCGTGGTAGATGGCGATGTCAATGTGGCGCGTCACGTCGATTTTCTAATTGGTATGGTACCGATTGTGAACTTGGAGTGGATTCAAAAGTTCGTTCGTGACACACGCGATCGTGGTCACTCAAGAGAAGCGGTGATGGATTCGATCGTGCGCTCGATGGACGATTACCTAAACTACATTACCCCGCAATTTTCTCGTACACATATCAACTTCCAGCGCGTACCGACCGTCGATACTTCTAACCCACTTAACGCCAAAGGCATTCCAAGTTTGGATGAAAGTTTTGTGGTGATCCGCCTACGCGGTATCAAGAATGTCGACTTCCCGTATTTGCTGGCGATGATTGATGGCTCGTTCATGTCTCGGCATAACACCATTGTGGTTCCTGGCGGCAAGATGAGCTTTGCAATGGAGCTCATAGTAAGGCCGATTCTGCAACAACTCATCGAAACAGGGAAAATTGGCTAAAAACCTCCCTACTGGAGTGTTTACTTTTCATACCGTGATCATGTGCACAGTTTTGCTTACAAAATCTCAATCATGGCACGATTAAAATCAAGAAATCGTTTTCGAAAAAGGATACTATTTCTAACCGAAACACAAGAGAGCTTGCAGCATATAAAAAGTGCTCTTATTCTAGTAGGCCAATTCAGGCTTAGCTAAAATATGGATAGCGCAAGCGTACCCTGCAGAGGAAGTGAGATATTATGGTTCTAGGTAAACCTCAAACCGACCCAACATTAGAGTGGTTTCTTTCACACTGTCATATTCATAAGTACCCATCAAAAAGCACGCTAATTCACGCGGGCGAAAAAGCAGAGACTTTGTACTACATCGTTAAAGGTTCTGTTGCGGTTCTTATCAAAGACGAAGAAGGTAAGGAAATGATCCTTTCTTACCTAAACCAGGGCGACTTCATTGGTGAACTTGGTCTATTCGAAGAAGACCAAGAGCGTACAGCTTGGGTTCGCGCTAAATCTCCTTGTGAAGTGGCTGAGATTTCTTTCAAGAAATTCCGTCAACTTATCCAAGTTAACCCAGACATCCTAATGCGCCTTTCTGCGCAGATGGCTCGTCGTCTACAAGTTACTAGCCAAAAAGTGGGTGACCTAGCGTTCCTAGACGTAACTGGTCGTATCGCTCAGACTCTTCTGAACCTTGCTAAACAGCCAGATGCGATGACGCACCCAGACGGCATGCAAATCAAGATCACTCGTCAAGAAATCGGTCAAATCGTTGGCTGTTCTCGTGAGACAGTAGGTCGTATCTTGAAGATGCTAGAAGAGCAGAACCTAATTTCTGCGCACGGTAAAACTATCGTTGTTTACGGGACTCGTTAATCTCGATTAACGTTTAAAAAATTTAAAAGCCACCAAATGCAAGTTTGGTGGCTTTTTCTTTTTTGGGAATCGAAAACGGAAAGAAAAGAATCGAGAGTCGAGAACACTGCGTTCCGAGAGCGGACTTCGTCCTTCGGGATTAAGCCCTCTCAGATTCCGAGAGTTAAAACCTCTCGAAGCGAAGCGTTCCCGCATCTAGAGGGCGTAGCACGTTCTCGATTCTTTCTACCCGTTGGTGCTTTCGAAGATCTTATCTGCCGATGCAGCCACAAATCCTGGGTACAACTCACCGTTATCCATTGGGTAGCGCTTAGCAAACTCGTAGAAACCTCCAGGAATCACCTCAACGCCTTCAGTAAAGGTCACTGGCACTTTGTCTGCCATGGTCGATGATTGCTCTAATAGCACCTCTGGCGTGCCTTTTACTTCACCGCCATTCTCGTTGATGGTAAAGCCTACGGTGCGCAGGTGGTCGTTCACTTGCTTTACTTCTTCATGCTGATTGAGTTGATTCACACTCACTGTGAAGTGGTTCGCTCCGTAACCGTGCGCGGCAAGCCAAGAAGCGTATTCACTCTCTTTCGCCAAGGTTTGGAAGTCAGCATAGCTAAGACCCCACAAACGTCCGCCGTATAAGAAATCACTGCCAGTCAGTTTAGAAGCATCAACCTGTTCTACCAATTTATGAACAATGGCTTGTAGCTCTGGTGAGCACTCATCCACTTTCAACTCACTGATGAAGACTTTTGGCTGTTTCGGATCTGGGTGCTCAAAATGTTTTGCCACCAGCTTTTTGCTTTCAAATACGTAGTCACCACAGGCTTTGTAACCCACCGCTAGGAATGGCTTCGCTAACGTTTCAATGCCTAGGGGAGCGACATTAAACGTACGTAGCGCAATATGGTCATTAATCAGAGGCTCATCTTCTTGAAGAAGTTGATGGACTTTAGCAGCGGAAGGGCAAAGACGTTGAATGTAGTCTTGCCATAGCGATTCAAATAACACATCGGGCGTCATAACGACTCCTTGTTATGAAATGTAGAGTTAGGGGTAAGAGGAAGTTGACCGCTCGTTCACAGCCCTAAAGCTGTCCAGAATCACGAACGAGCGGCCATCAACCTGTGACGGTATGTGTGGCATAAGTGCCAGTCAGTCAACACGCTCTGGAGAGTCTTAAGCTCGCCTTTGGCGTTTGCCAGCGCGCTTACCAGAATCCTAACTTGGTAAATAGCTCCGGCAGAGAGAAGCGGCGATACTTTGTCACCGCTTCGAATTTCTCAATTACAGGCTTACACCCGGGCTCAATGTGGCAGGCAAGACCGTCTCTTGTCCTTCCATTGATGCCATTGGGTACGCACAGTAGTCTGCTGCGTAGTAAGCACTTGGACGTAGGTTACCCGACGCACCCGGACCACCAAATGGTGCATCACCACTTGCGCCCGTTAGCTGACGGTTGCGGTTCACGATGCCAGCACGAATGTGGTCCACGAAGTATTCCCACTCTTGGTCATCGGTTGAAACCAGACCCGCAGAGAGACCAAAGCGCGTATCGTTCGCCAGCTCTACTGCTTTCTCTAGCCCTTCGTAGCGCACCACTTGCAGAAGTGGACCGAAGTACTCTTCATCTGGCAATTCGGCAATGTTCGTCACATCGATGATGCCTGGAGAAACAAACGCCGCTTCACCTGCTTTTGCTTCAATCAAGCTTTCGCCACCCAGTGCTTGCAAGTTCGCTTGTGCATCAAGAATGAACTTGGCTGCCGCAAGCGAAATTTGCGGTCCCATGAAAGGCGCAGGCTCTGCAAATGGTTGGTCTACGCGAATATTGAGTGTCGCTTCCACCAGCTTAGTAATGACTGCATCACCCTTGTCGCCAAATGGAATGTATAGACGACGAGCACAGGTACAGCGTTGTCCTGCACTGATGAAGGCAGATTGGATAATGGTATAAACCGTTGCGTCTAGGTCGCCGTAGTTGTCCGAGATAACCATCGGGTTGTTGCCACCCATTTCAAGCGCCAGCATTTTGCCCGGCTGACCAGCAAACTGACGATGGAGAACATGACCTGTGTTTGCACTACCGGTGAACAGCACGCCATCAATGCCTTTCGCATCCGCTAGCGCAATACCAGTTTCTTTCGCGCCTTGGACTAGGTTAATCACACCTTTTGGTAGACCGACCTCTTCCCACAGCTTCATAGCGAGTTCACCTGTCCATGGCGTTTGCTCAGACGGTTTGAAGACCACGGTGTTACCAGCCAATAGTGCTGGCACGATGTGACCATTTGGCAGGTGACCTGGGAAGTTATAGGGACCAAACACTGCCATCACGCCTAGTGGACGATGACGCAATACAATTTGGTTGCCCGCGGCTTCACGTGTCGCTTCACCCGTACGGTCGTGGTAAGCACGAATAGAAATCGCGATTTTACCTGCCATTGCAGCCGCTTCGGTGCGTGTTTCCCAGATTGGCTTGCCGGTTTCTTTGGCAATCACTTCAGCGATTTTTTCGCTGTTCTCTTTTACTTTCTCTGCAAAAGCCAACACGATCGCTTCGCGCTCTGCAAATGGGCGCTTCTTCCAATCAACAAACGCTTCACGCGCCGCAGATACCGCTTGGTTAACCTGCTCTGCTGTTGCACCGTTGCCTTGCCAGATCACCTCTTGGTTGTAAGGCGACAGAGACGTAAATGCTTCACCCTGGCCTTGTACCCATTCACCTGCAATCCAATGTGTCATTGTTTCTATCCTTAAATTCTGTCGTCAGTTACTGCGGAAGAAGGCGAACAAAATCCCCTTCCTCAACCAAGAGTGCATCCGCCAATTCTGGAGCAAGCACTACGCTTTGCGTTTCTGCGTCATACGCCGCTTTTGCAGCTGCAGCACGGAAGTTCTCGAATGACGAGTTACACATCAAGAAGTCTTGTGTGCTGGTGTGCTCCGAGATTTTGACTTGCGCGCGGAATGAGTGGCGTACCGATTCGATATTACGTAAGTCACATTCCACCGTTGGACCACCATCGAAAATGTCAACGTATCCACGGTTGGTAAAACCTTCACGCTCAAGCAGCTTCAATGCTGGACGTGTGTTGTCGTGCACTTTACCAATCACAGCTTGCGCTTCTGGGCTCAATAGGTTGATGTAGATTGGCAACTTCGGCATCAGGTCGGCGATAAAGCCTTTCTTACCGATACCAGTTAGGTAATCCGCAAGCGTAAAATCGATAGAGAAGAAATGCTCTTGAAGCCACTGCCAGAATGGCGAATTACCTTCCTCGTCTGAAACACCACGCATTTCAGCAAAGATGGTTTCCGAGAAACGTTCTGGGTGCTCTGCCATCATTAAGAAACGACACTTGGACATCAGACGCCCGTTCAAGCCACCACGGAATTTCTCACGTAGGAACAAGGTACAGATTTCGCTGTTACCCGTGTAGTTGTTACCAAAAGTCAGTAGCTTAACCACGTTGTTTACGCCAAGCTTTGGTGACGAGTGCACCACTTTACTGATGTGGTAAGAATAAAAAGGCACATCCCAGCCAATCGAAGCTTCAATACCTGTGGTACCTGCCACCTCACCAGTTTCAGATTCAAAGCCCACCATTAGGTAGCCTTCATCACCGGCTTCCTTCACGTCAGGTTTGCCAAAACTGTATTCTGAGTGTTTGATTCGATTGGTTAACAGTTCTTCGTTAACCGGTAGAGATGTAAATCCATGACCTGACTCAACCGCACAGGTGTGCAGCGCGTCATAATCCGACATTGCGATAGGGCGAACTACTAGCATCAATACTCCCTCCAGATGCAAGAAGATCCTAACTATATTGTAGGAACAATACCCCCATCAGAGATCCTTGATGGGGGTGTCTAGGTTGACGATAAGCGGAGATCGCGCTTAAACCAGCGTTGCGATCGCTTTATCTAGCTTCGCCAAACCTTCTTCGATTTCTTGTTGTGTGATAACGAGTGATGGTGTGAAACGTACGACATTGGCACCCGCAACCAATACCATGAGACCTTGTTTACCCGCAGCAACCAGTACGTCACGCGCACGACCTTGCCACTCTTCATTCAGTGCCGCACCAAGCAGTAGACCTTTACCGCGCACTTCAGAGAAGATGTTGTATTTCGCGTTGATCTTCTCCAGACCTTCACGGAACATGGCTTCACGCTCTAGTACGCCAGCCAATACTTCTGGTTTTGTCACTTCTTCAACAACCGCTTCTGCAACCGCACACGCTAGTGGGTTACCGCCGTAAGTTGAACCGTGCGTGCCCACTTTCATGTGCTCAGCCAGTTTTGCTGTCGTTAGCATGGCACCGATAGGGAAACCGCCACCCAGTGATTTCGCTGTGCTTAGAATGTCTGGCGTGATGCCTAGACCTTGGTATGCATAGAAATGACCAGTACGACCGTTACCAGTTTGCACTTCATCGAAGATCAACAGTGCGTTGTGCTTGTCACACAGCTCACGAACCGCTTGAGCGAATTCAGGAGTTGGTGGAATGATGCCGCCCTCACCTTGTAGAGGCTCCATCATTACCGCACAAGTGCGCTCCGACATGTGTGCTTGTAGTGCTTCGATATCGTTGTAAGGAAGATGTGTCACATCGCCTGGCTTAGGACCGAAACCGTCTGAGTAAGCCGCTTGACCGCCTACCGTTACCGTGAAGAAAGTACGACCGTGGAAACCTTGTTTGAATGCGATGATTTCAGATTTCTCAGTACCATGAACGTCTGCTGCGTAACGACGTGCTAGCTTTAGTGCCGCTTCGTTCGCTTCTGCACCAGAGTTAGCAAAGAACACGCGCTCAGCAAAGCTGACTTCTGTTAGCTTCTTCGCCAATCGCAGCGCTGGCTCGTTAGTCATAACATTACTTAGGTGCCAAAGCTTGTTACCTTGCTCAGTCAATGCGTTCACCATAACTGGGTGACAATGACCAAGACAGCTCACCGCAATACCACCAGCAAAGTCGATGTATTCATTTCCGTTCTGATCCCAAATGCGTGAACCTTCACCTTTTACAGGGATCATTTCCATCGGGTTATAGCAAGGTACCATTACCTCATCGAATAAACCGCGCTCTACTTTGTTTTCCGTTGTCATTGCACATTCCTTCTTGATACCGCATGCCTAGCAGATAAGCGAATTTAACCGGCACTCTTTGCCAGCAAATAATGTTTTGCATTTAAGCTATTGCGGCATTGTATTTACATTTAATTAACCATTTCAATAGTGATTTATTCTTTTCGCTTTAGAGCGCAACCACCCATACTCACTATCTATGATTATTTATGCACCAAGAAACGCAAATAGAGAAGCGATTTTTTATAAAAGTTATGTATGACAAGGGTTAGAAAGAAAGGAGAAAAATGAATAGCCGCCACCAAATAGACGGAACGCATAGTTTTGCATTCCCATTCTTAGGCGAAAAACATGAAGAATTTGTTAAGAAAGGTGATCGCGATCAGATCGCTTTGCGCGCAAGAAAGTTTGCAAGCAGCTCGTGACCTTGTTCTGTCTTAATCGATTCAGGATGAAACTGTACAGCGTCAATTGGCAGGGTTTTATGCTGATAACCCATGATTTCGTCCATGGCTCCGTCAGGCAGTTCAGTCCAAGCGGTCAATTCAAACACATCAGGTAATGTGCCGTTTTTCACCACCAGAGAATGGTAGCGGGTTACCGTCAGTGGGTTATTAAGATTTTTAAACACACTGCGACCGTTGTGACGAATTGGAGAGGTCTTGCCGTGCATCACTTGTCGAGCACGTACCACTTCCCCTCCAAACACCTGCGCAATCGCCTGATGGCCAAGGCAAACGCCCAAGATAGGTAACTTACCAGCAAAGTGTTCAATAGCTTGTAGAGAGATACCCGCTTCGTTAGGAGTGCATGGCCCTGGAGAGATCACCAAATGAGTTGGGTTGAGCGCCTCAATGCCTTGGATGTCGATTTCATCGTTACGCACCACCTTTACGTCTGCACCAAGCTCGCAAAAGTATTGGTAAAGGTTGTAGGTAAAAGAGTCGTAGTTATCGATGATCAACAACATAAAGGGTCGGTTGCTCCAATCCGTTTTGGCAATGCTTACGTAGTGAATCGCCACGTTCGTGACAATCAAGGGCGGTATTTTGCTATACCAAGCAAGAAAGGCAAGTTTTTGCTGAATAAAAAGGCCAGCATAGGCTGGCCTTTGGTCTTTACAGCTATTTAGGAACTGTTTGTCAGGAAATAAATTCGCTTAGCGGCGACGGCGGAATAAGCCTAGACCTAGCAACGCAATTAGCGCGCCAAAGCCAAATGAACCACCATCATCATCGTCTGATGGGGTAGTGCTCGACGGCTCTAACGTAACATCGCGAGAATCACTGAACTTAACGGTGTTGCCCGTAGAGTCTGTCATTTTCTCTTCTAGAACGTACTGGCCTTCCGTTGGTGCTTTGTCGAATTCCACACTCACGCTACGAGCATCAATGTCTGTTTGTGTCAGAGTTGCACTCGCTTCGTAACCATCAGCATCAGACGTTGACGACGCCGCTTGAGTTGCTTCCGTTAGGCTTACCGTCACGATATCACCGACAACTGCGTTTGGTGGCAGACGAACTTCCACTGCTAGGTTTTCACCTGAGCTTGGTAGATCGATGTCTGTATCTGGGAAATCAATCGCGATGATCACAGGATCGTGGTCAGACGCCGAGAACGCATCTTTGTACTTCGGCATATCACCTGTGTACTTGCTGCTGTATTCGAACAAGTTACTTTCTAGTGAGTTGATGTGCCAATCTTCAATCGCCACCACTTTTTGTGCCAAGCTGTTGCTCACCAACGCGTGGTCTAGGTTACCTAGCTCACCAGAGTAGGTGTATGAGAAAGTGTCTGCGCCGTGAAGTACCGTGTTCAGGTTATGGTAACCGTAGCCTTTTTCAATTTTGGTCTTCTCGACTTGAAGCTCACCACCACCAATGGTTGTGTAAGCAGCTGTGTAGATGTCACGGCCGTATTTCTCTTTCGAGTAATCGGTCAGTGTAAGCAGAGGATCTTCCATGCCGTAGGCGTTTAGGTCACCCATCACTAGCACGTCACCTTCAATGCCTTTCAGAGCATCACCCACAACGTTAGCAGCAGAAACACGGAAGTTGTTACAGTTACCTTGCAGATCCGCTGGCTCAGAGTCTTCTACGCCCGCAATCCACTCTTCAATACACTCAGAACCTTTCGATTTGAAGTGGTTAACAACAACAGACAGATCTTTACCTGTCTCTTTCACCGTGAAGGTTTGTAGCAAGCTATGACGTTGGTATTTGTCGTAAGCTGGGTTGCCTTCCGCATCGTCACCACGCGTAATGGTGTTTTCTTCGATGTGCTGTTCCGGCGTCACAATCACTTTCGCAGCTTCTTTTGGCGTCACTTCGTTTGCACGGTATAGGATCGCCACCATGATCGCATCGCTACCAAAGTATTCGTCTTGGTATTTGTCTTGATCCGCGATTTCAACGTAAGTGTAATGATCTTCTGTGTCTTCGATTTCAGCATTCAATGCGTCAACCAAGTTCTTCACTGCACTGCTGTCGCCAAAGCCGTTGTTCTCGACTTCCATCAAACCAATGATGTCAGCGTCCATCTTGTTCATCGCCGCAACGATTTTCGCTTGTTGGATCAGGAACTCGTCTAGGTTAGTCGCACCGCGGTTTTGTCCGGTTGGGTTTTCATGGCCACTGTCAGCCACAGAGTTGAAGTAGTTTAGTACGTTGAAGCTGGCGATACGCAAATCTGAATCCGCAATCGCTGGAGCATCTTTACGAGCCACGTCGAAGCCTTCACCTGAAGTCACGAAGTTGGTGTTATCGACTTCATTGGTCGCAATCAGGCGGTATTCGTTGTAGCTGTAAGCCACGACGCCCTGCAGACCCTCTACTCGCGAACCAAGGCGAATGTGCTGCTCAGAAGAGCCATCTTGGTCTGCATCTTTTGCAAAATCTGGGTAGTAAGGGATTTGGCCGTTTGGTGCTTTGCCATCAGATTCTAGGTATACGCGGTTCGCTGCGTTGTCTTTTGCTAGCTCAACGGCTGCATCGCTCTCTGCTGCGTGCAATTGAGTCGGCTTAAACAATGGCGCTTCATGAGACAACATCATGTTGTTGCGACGTGAATCGTAGTCGTAAGAGAAGTTGCGAGTTACAAACAGGTCACTTGCCGAAGTTAGTTCAACTTGCATGCCTTCATGACGCTCTAGCGCATCACGTAGTGTTTCACCTTCTTTGATAACAAGATCGGTAACTCGAGGAATATCCGATGTGCCTGTTTTCACATAGCTGTTAGCATCAGAAGCTAGCTGAGTATTGCTGTAGTACTCTTGAACTTTACCTTTCACACAAACAACGTCACCAGCTTTTAGCTCCGTGTCTGCCGCATCGGTATGAATGAACAAACCTTCCGAGGTCTTGTCGTTGTTGTCACTTTCTAGTGCTTGTAGGTAGAAACCTTTGGTTAAGCCAGTGGTAACAGCAGTCACGACACCAGTTACGAAATGATCTTCGTCAGTAATGTATGGGTAACCATCAATGAAAGGAGACGTATCGCCTTCACCTTGAATATCTTGGATGGTAGTGAAGTTAGGTTGTTGACCATCTACTTCACAAGCGAATGGTGCTGGTGGCTCAGTCGCATTCAACTCACCAAGGCCGTCAATGTTGTCTTTCTCAAATGCCGTCCACTGAGATGCATCATAAGTAGCAGAAGGGGTTAGTGCATCACTGTTACGAACTAATGTGGTGTCTTTACCAAAGTCTACGTCACCCATCACACCGATGATATCGTGCACTTCACCATCTTTAATCAGTGCAATTGGGTCGTCACCGTTAAAGTTCGTGACGCTTTTCTCCGTATGATCTGCAACGGCTTTGATGGCGTCACTCGCGTCACCATGAGCTAATACATACACTTGATTAGCTTGTAGCGTCACTTGGCTAAGATCGAGTGTGCTACCCCAAGTACCACCACCGTTTGATGATTTCGCTAGCTCGTAACCAGTTAGCGTTACCGCTGCATCGCCTGTGTTCGCGATCTCTACTGCTTTGTTGTATGAACCACCTTCTACATACTGAGAGATGATAATTTCTGCGTTAGCGTTAGCACTAAGTGCGCTAGCAATCGTCAGTGCCAGTAAAGAGGGTTTGATTAACGTATCCATTGTCGTACCTGATATTTATTTAAATGCAAACTAAGCCCTAAGCAGAGCCCACCATTTGCGCCTACTATCAGGTTTATTTATGAAATAAATAAGAAAGACCAGTAAAAGCCGTGAAATAAATCACATGTGGATACGTAAAATTATGCCAGGGCTGTTCATTTAAACAGTTTTTGTAACAAATACAGTAACTAAACCAATAAAGGGCTAGAATTAGACTTATTACTCAGTTTTATATTTCTCAACATGTTATGTGAATATCTGGATATTTATTTTGAATTCACTTGATTCTAGTAACCCAAACCAAATATTAATTAATGCTAATTTAGAATAACAAAACTTATTATTTCCTTCCTTTTTACCGTGTGAATCAAAATAAGCTTTCTGGCTATTTAAGCCTGTTAAGTTCAAATTTTTATAAATCAAACATCATTTTCACCACGCAATACTAGCCAAATCCATAATCACTCGTTATAAAACCCGCAAGAGACAGAGAACAAGGTCTCCAATAACGACTATCAGGATAAGAAAATGAAACGATTTCAGCAGATTGCGCTAGCCTTTTCGGCTTCAATGTTAATGGCGGGGTGTCAATTGACCTCGAGTGAGCCCATCGAGCCAAGTACCTCTGAACATCTGGTCGAAGTGGCTAAGCAAGAACTCAGTGAGTTCGAAATGTTTAAAGTAAGTGACAATGGCTTAATCACCTATACCGCCCGATTGCCTGGCCCTGGCTACTATTGGAAACCCGCAAGGATAAAAGAAATCAGTTATGAAATATCATGTATTGAGTTGAGCTATTTCGTCGATCGCGGGCTCGTCGTAAAGTCCGAGTTCTTGGGAAAAAGAGGACGTGTGGAGTATTACGATATGGAACGCTGCGAACAAGACACTCCATTCCAGTAATACAAGTATAAAAAAAGCTCCACCGATGGTGGAGCTTTTCAATTCTGAATGCTCTTTAGCAACTATGGGCGAGCAACAAAACCTACTGCTTCGTACGCTTTCTTCAACGTTTCAGCCGCACGTGCCGATGCTTTCTCAGCGCCTTGCTTCATCACTTCGTTCATGTAAGCGCGGTCAGCACGGATACGGTGGTATTCAGCTTGAATAGGCTCAAGCATAGTAACTAGAGCTTCACCAACGTCTTTCTTGAATGGACCGTACATTTCAACGCCTTGGTATTTCGCTTCAATCTCTTCAAAGCTCATACCTGTTGCCGCAGAGTACAGACCCATTAGGTTAGAGATACCTGCCTTGTTGTCCCAATCGTGAGCGATACGAGGTGGTGTTTCTGTGTCAGTTTGCGCTTTGTTGATCTTCTTAATGATCGACTTAGGCTCTTCCAACAGCGTGATAACGTTCTTACGGTTGTCATCAGATTTAGACATCTTCTTCGTTGCGTCTTGAAGGCTCATTACACGCGCGTTTACCGTCGGAATGTAAGGCTCTGGCACTTGGAAGATTGGCTGCTCTGGTGAGTAGATGTTGTTAAAGCGGTTAGCAATATCACGCGCTAGCTCTAGGTGTTGCTTCTGGTCGCTACCTACAGGCACTTGGTGCGCGCCGTAAAGCAGGATGTCTGCCGCCATCAGTACTGGGTAGTCAAACAGACCCACGTTTACATCACCAAACTGGCTTGAGCTGTCGTTTGAGTAACGTGCAGATTTGTCTTTAAACTGCGTCATTCGACCCAGTTCACCCATTTGAGTGTAACAGTTAAGAAGCCAACCAAGTTGAGCATGCTCTGGTACGTGTGACTGAACAAATAGCGTGCTCTTCTTCGGGTCAACACCAACTGCCAGACAGATCGCCAGTGCGTCTAGAGTCGCTTCATGCAGCGCTTTAGGGTCCTGACGAACCGTAATAGCGTGAAGGTCTACCACACAGTATTGGCAATCATAATCGTCTTGCATCTGCTGCCATTGACGTAGAGCACCCAAGTAGTTACCGATACTTAGTTCACCTGAAGGTTGAACACCACTCAATACAATGGGTTTGCTCATTAGAATGATTCCTTTGACTTCTTAATCTAATTAAATGAAAAAAACCGTGCATTAATAGGTGCACGGTTTACTCAGTGTACTCATTAACGAGTATTTTGGAAGCTCTTTTGTAGCCGTTATGCAGAAACCGCTACAACGTCCAATAATTCTGCCAAACTGTCAGCGACGAAATCTGGATTTGATGCAGAAATAGGTTCACCGTGGTTGTAACCATATGTCAGACCAAATGAGGCGCAACCTGCGTTCTTCGCTGCAAGAATGTCGTTTTTCGAGTCGCCAACCATCAGCATTTCACTAGGTTGGATTTGGTGTTTTTCCATCAGCCAGTTCAGTGCGACTGGGTTTGGTTTTTTCTGTGGGAATGCATCACCGCCAAGAACATCAACGAAGTATTTTGCGATGTCGTGCTTTTCCAAAACGTCAGGCACAAACTTTGAAGGTTTGTTGGTCACCAACGCCATAACAAAACCCGCTTTGTGCAGCTCTGCTAGTGTCTCTTTTACCGTTGGGTAGAGGTGACTTAGCTTGTGACCGCTTTGCTCGTAGTAATCATCAAACAGTACACGCGCTTTTGCACGAAGCTCTTCGCTCAACTCTGGATTGATAGTCAAGCTTTGGCTTAGTGAGCGTCCAATCAGCACGTCTGCACCGTTACCGACATAGTCACGAACCTGCTCTTCTGAAACAGATGGAAAACCAAGTGCTTGAACGGCTTGGTCTGCCGCAACCGCTAGATCCGGCACGCTATCAAGCAAAGTACCGTCTAGGTCAAAGGCAATGAATTTAATGTCTTGTTGAGTCATAACTTCCCTGAAGATTTTTATTTATAAATCGGTGAAAACGACAAAGGATGGCACCCCATCCTTTGTTTTTATCATTATGTCTGACTTTGCAGTAACTGTTTGTTTATTAACTTGTTTAGCAATTACTTTACAGCAATACGCTGACGAACCGCTTCAAACAAACAAATACCTGACGCCACTGATACGTTCAAACTTGAAACGCTGCCAGCCATTGGGATCTTAATCAAATCGTCACAGGTTTCGCGAGTTAGACGACGCATACCGTCACCTTCTGCACCCATTACGATAGCAAGAGGACCCGTCAGTTTTGCTTGGTAGATGTCGTGCGTTGCTTCACCCGCAGTACCAACAAACCAGATACCTTGCTCTTGCAGTGTACGCATAGTACGAGCCAAGTTGGTCACTCGGATCAATGGCACGACTTCAGCTGCACCACAAGCCACTTTGCTTACGGTTGCGTTCATCGGTGCAGAACGATCTTTCGGTACGATGATCGCCGCTACGCCAGCTGCGTCTGCATTACGTAGGCAAGCACCTAGGTTGTGTGGATCCGTCACGCCATCCAATACCAATAGTAGCGGTGATTCATGCTGCGCTAGGATGCCATCAATGTCATTTTCGTTAAGCTGTTTCGCTGCTTTAACACGAGCAATGATGCCTTGGTGATTAGCACCGTGTGCTTTGTCGTCTAGCGTTTTACGAGTCATTTGTTGAATCGAAACACCACAAACCTGAAGATCATTCAGGATTGGCATTAGACGATCGTCTTGGCGGCCTTTTAGGACGTATGCTTCGATAAAACGCTCTGGTTCGCGTTCTAATACGGCTTTCACTGCGTGAATACCGTAAATAAATTCGTTACTCATTGTTTAACCTGTTGTTCTGGTCGTCTTGCCTTCACCAATCTACTCCTTTTCGGACTAGATTGGCGCTTCAGCCTACTCAGCGTCGCTCTTAGTACGCTTAGTCTTTCTCGGCTTACTATGTGGCTTTTTCTTGCGTGCTTTCTTCGGCTTTTTCGTACCTTCAGCGTCACCGCGTTTCGCGCTACCTTTGCGAGCACTGCCTGCTTCCGCAGGTTCTGGGTGCTTGGTCGGTTCAATCATCGGCTTCGCGCGAGTACCGCCTTTGGTTGCCGCACGCTTTTTCTCTTTTGCTTTGCGTTTGGCATCTGCTGCGCGTTTCTTCGCAGTCTTACCTTTGCCGCGTAGCTTACGGCTTGTTTCGATTAATTCAAAGTCAATTTGCTTGTCATTTAAGTTAACCGCAAGCACTTTCACTTTCACCGCATCGCCTAGGCGATAGATGTTACCGAAGCTTTCACCGATAAGTCTTTGACCAATCGGATCAAATTGGTAGTAGTCGTTCGCGAGCGTCGAAATGTGCACCAAACCATCAATATGCAGCTCAGTCAGACGAACAAAGAAACCAAAGCTGGTTACGTTAGCAATAACACCATCCAACTCGTCGCCAACATGGTCTTGCATGTATTCACACTTCAACCAATCAGCCACTTCACGAGTTGCGTCGTCTGCACGGCGCTCTGTCATCGAACATTGCTCACCGTAGAAGTCCATGTCGTCAAACGAGTAGTGGTAACCGCCAGTTGGTGTCCAACGATCTTGGTTGCGACCTTCTTCTTTAGCAATCAGGTACTTGATTGCGCGGTGCAACAGCAGGTCTGGGTAACGACGAATTGGCGACGTGAAGTGTGCGTAACGTTTCAGCGCTAGACCAAAGTGACCGGCATTGTCTGCGTTGTAGACCGCTTGCTTCATTGAGCGCAGCAACATGGTTTGAATCAGTTCTTTATCCTGACGTTCTGCGATCTGTTTTACCAAATCAGCGTAGTCGGTTGGTGATGGCTCTAGACCACCTTTAAGATCCAGACCTAGCTCACTGAGGAAGTCACGGAAACCTTGCAGGCGCAGTTCACCCGGAGATTCGTGAACACGGTACAACGCTGGCTCTTTTGCTTTCTCAACGTAAGACGCTGAAGCGATGTTCGCTAAGATCATACATTCTTCGATGATCTTATGTGCGTCGTTACGAATTACCGGCTCGATGCTTTCAATCTTACGATCCGCATTGAAGATAAACTTAGCTTCAACGGTTTCGAATTCAATCGCACCACGGTTATCACGCGCTTCTTTAAGTACTTTGTACATCGCGTGCAGCTCTTCAAGGTGAGGAACGACAGCGTGATAACGCATGCGCAGCTCTTCATCCCCTTCTAGAATCGCACCCACTTTGTTGTAAGTCAGACGCGCATGCGAGTTCATCACAGCTTCGTAGTGTTTATAGCCTGATAGCTTACCGGTGTCAGAGATGGTCATCTCACATACCATACACAAGCGATCAACCTGAGGGTTAAGTGAACACAAACCGTTTGATAGCACTTCAGGTAGCATTGGCACAACTTGCGATGGGAAGTATACCGAGTTACCACGGTTGATGGCTTCTTTGTCCAGCGCAGAGTCTGTACGCACGTAGTAACTTACGTCAGCAATTGCGACCCATAGGCGCCAACCGCCACTCTTTTTCTTCTCACAGTAAACAGCATCATCAAAGTCACGAGCGTCTTCGCCATCAATGGTTACTAGCGGCAAGTCACGTAGATCGACACGGCCTTCTTTTGCTTCTTCTGGAACTTCTTCGCCCAGATTTTCGATCTGTTTATCGACGGCTGCTGGCCAATCGTGTGGAATTTGGTGGGTACGGATTGCTATTTGCGTTTCCATGCCCGGCGCCATGTTCTCACCAAGAACTTCAACCACTTTACCCATCATGCCACGTGAGCGAGAGCCGCGATCAGTAATCTCAATAACGACCACGTTACCCATACGAGCACCTGCTTTGTGCTCATTTGGGATCAGAATATCTTGGCTAATGCGAGAGTCATCTGGCACAACGTATGAGTAGCCGTATTCAAGGAAGAAACGCCCCACGATCTGCGTGTTACGCTCTTCTAAAACACGAACAAGACGACCTTCACGACGACCACGCTTGCTGTTGTCAGTTGGTTGCACCAACACGTAGTCACCGTGGATGATGTGCTTCATCTGGTGATGCGGCAGTACAATGTCATTATCCTTGCCGACACTGCCTTCTGGACGAACCCAACCATGGCCATCTTTGTGACCAATTACGTAACCTTTCACCATCTCAAGTTTTTCTGGCAACGCGTAACACTGACGGCGCGTAAATACGAGCTGACCATCACGCTCCATTGCGCGCAGTCGACGGCGTAAACCTTCGTAATGCTCTTCACCTTCAAGTTTTAGCGCTTCAAACAAATCATTGCGATTCATCGGTACGCCCGCTTCTTCTAGAAACTCAAGAATGAACTCTCGGCTTGGGATTGGATTTTCGTAATTTTTGGATTCACGATCTGCGAAAGGATCGTTTGGAATATTGTCTGACATAGGCACGCCTATCTAGCAAGGAAGGTATAGAGCTAGTATATCCGAGTCTCTCGATAAGCTACAGAAATTGCTTTAAAAAAGAGTGTCAGTGAGAAGATTTATAGAACGTTAAAAAGGCTAAGGACGGGTAAGTAAGATCAGCAGTTCAGAATTATCACTTAATAGCTCTTCAATCGTGCAGCCATCTAATTCAGCCAAAAACGCCATTTTCGCTTTCGCTAGCTTTTCTTTTAGACGACATGCCGGCGTGATATGGCAAAATTCCACAGAACAATTCACCAAATCTAATGGCTCTAAATCACGCACCACACCACCGACAGTGATTTCTTGCGGCGCTTTCATCAAACGAATACCACCATTTTTACCGCGCACCGTATGCACATAACCAAGCTGACCAAGACGGTTAATCACTTTCACCATATGGTTACGTGATACACCAAATAAATCAGTCACTTCGGTAATATTTGTCAGCTCATCTTTTGGCAATGAAGCCAAGTAAATCAAGGTTCTGAGCGCATAATCGGTAAAGCTAGTTAACTGCATGTTGCTATCCTCTGTAGTAGCAAAATTGTAATTCTTTTCTTGATCGAAAGATACATTTGAGATACAACTTTAAACATGCATTACAAATACAACTTTAAATAGGAAGCCATTATGCTCAGCAACCAAACCATTGATATCGTGAAAGCAACCGCACCACTTCTTGCTGAAACCGGTCCGAAGTTAACGGCACACTTTTACGATCGTATGTTCACCCATAACCCTGAGTTGAAAGACATTTTCAACATGAGTAATCAGCGTAATGGTGACCAACGTGAAGCTCTATTTAATGCAATCTGCGCTTACGCAACCAACATCGATAACCTACCAGCACTGCTTGGTGCAGTAGAAAAAATCGCCCATAAACACACCAGTTTTATGATCACCAAAGATCAGTACCAAATCGTTGGTACACATCTACTTGCGACGATCGACGAGTTGTTCTCTCCGGGTCAGGAAGTGATTGATGCATGGGCAGAAGCTTATGGCGTGCTGGCCAATGTATTTATTCAGCGTGAAGAGCAAATCTACCAAGAGAATGCAGCACTGCAAGGTGGCTGGCGTGGCCTGCGTGAATTTGAGTTGGTGGGCAAGCAGCTTGAGAGCGAAAACATCTGTAGCTTTGTTTTCAAACCAACCGATGGTGAAGTGGTTTCTGAGTACAAACCTGGTCAATACCTAGGTATCTACATCAACAGTGATAAGTTCGAAAACCAAGAGATTCGCCAATACAGCCTATCCTCTGCGGTTCAAGAGAACACTTACCGTATCTCGGTAAAACGTGAAGAAGGCGGTAAAGTATCGAACTTCCTTCACGATGAGTTGAGCATCGGCGATAAGGTGCAACTTGCGGCACCTGCGGGTGATTTCTTTATGGATGTGGACGCGGCTACACCGGTTGTTTTGGTATCAGCGGGCGTTGGTCTAACTCCGACTCTATCAATGCTTGAGAGCCTTTCTGAGCACCAAGCACCAGTCACATGGGTACATGCTACAGAAAACGGTCAACAACACGCATTCAAACAGCACGTAAACCAGCTCGTAAATGCTAAAGAGAACATGAACTCGTTGATTTGGTACAACCAACCAACAGCAGAAGACAAGATTGGTGAAGACTTCCACTTCACCGGTTTCGTCAACTTAACTGAAATTGAAGCAGCCCTTAAGCAAGACAACGTACAAGTCTACTTCTGTGGTCCTGTTGGCTTTATGCAGCACGTCGCGAAACAATTACTTGAGCTTGGCGTAGCGCAAGAGCAGTTCCATTACGAGTGCTTTGGTCCACACAAAGTCGTTTAATCGCCTGCAATTACGCTTCGGGAAAAACAACAAAGCCCACATGATGTGGGCTTTGTTGTATGTATTGGCAGAGCTTTATGAAGTTACTGGTGTTTTAAAAGTACACCTACCAGAAGGTGTCGCGGCGCTTAGCGCGCGCAATAATGTTTTGTGGCATGCGTTGCTCAAGACCGTTTCTCAGCATCGCAATACGTTTGTGCTTTCTTTGATCGGCAGTCACCGAATTATAAAGCCAACGGTAGGCATCTTCGTAATCCAAAGGGCTACCGTAATCACGCAGCAATAGCTCAGCAAGATGAATACGCGCATTTAAGTTGCCCATTGCCGCCGCTTCTCGCAGGTATGGGATTGCACGTTCTTTATCTTGTTGGACTAAAGTACCGCGAGAGTAATAGCGACCTAGCTGCTCTAGTGCAGCTGGCAAGCCTTGGTGGGCTGCGTTTTCCATGTAGTACAGACCGAGCTCTACGTCTTGCTCTACACATACGCCCCACGCCAACATATCGCCATAAAGGAATTCATAAGACGGCAAGTTAATGCGCGTCGCACGTGCCACGATATCTTCCACTAGCTGGCAGTTATCAGCGCGCACGCGTTCTAAGTGCTTATTCTGCTCAATAAGCTTAATAAGCTCTGCTTCGGTGTAGATGGGGACAGGCGCCCCTACATCGGCAACATCTGCCCAAGCCGATGTCGCACTCAGCATCAATAACAGTGAAGCAGCCACTGTTCGTAACTTCATAAATGTACTCTTTAAGGTATCTAAGAAACCAAAGATCAGCCAAGGATCTCCTCTGCTTGATAACCTTATCGGCAAAGGTCAGTTAAGCTTTAGGCAATTTTTGCCTCCTACTTAAGCTTAACGGCAAATATTTGCCACGGCGAGTCGCATTTTTCGGCAGTGAACCCAACTCACAGATACAAAAAAACCGGCTATAAAAGCCGGTTTTTATAATCTCTAACGAGTATCGATTAAGCTTCGAATGGGTGAACCTTAATGATAGTTTCGTTACGGTCAGGACCTGTAGAGATGATGTCTACTGGCACGCCAGTTAGCTCTTCGATACGCTTGATGTAATCTAGAGCAGCTTGGGGTAGCTCTTCGATTGATTTCGCACCGAATGTGTTCTCAGACCAACCTGGCATTGTTTCGTAGATAGGCGTTGCTTTTTCGAATGCTTCAGCAGCCATCGGAGAAACTTCTAGCGTAGAGCCATCTTCCATCTTGTAACCAGTACAGATTTTTAGCTCTTCTAGACCATCTAGTACGTCTAGTTTAGTTAGACAGAAACCAGATACAGAGTTGATTTGGATTGCACGACGCATAGCAACAGCATCGAACCAACCAGTACGGCGTAAACGACCTGTTGTCGCACCGAACTCGTGACCAACTTCACCTAGGTGTTTACCTACTGGATCTTGCTTGTCTAGACCGTCGTATAGCTCAGTCGGGAATGGACCTGCACCAACGCGAGTACAGTAAGCTTTCGCGATACCAAGGATGTAACCGATGTGACGAGGACCGAAACCAGAACCTGCAGCAACACCACCAGCAGTCGTGTTAGAAGAAGTTACATACGGGTAAGTACCGTGGTCGATATCAAGTAGAGTACCTTGTGCACCTTCGAACATGATCTTGTCGCCGCGCTTACGTGCTGCGTCTAGTTCGTCAGTTACGTCGATAACCATTGAAGTTAGTAGTTCAGCGTAGCCTTTCGCTTGCTCAAGTACTTCTTCGTAGCTTACTGGCTCAGCTTTGTAGAAGTTAACTAGTTGGAAGTTATGGAATTCCATTACTTCTTTTAGTTTCTCTGCAAAAGTAGCCATATCGAATAGGTCGCCAACGCGTAGACCGCGACGAGCAACTTTATCTTCGTATGCTGGACCGATACCACGACCCGTTGTACCGATAGCTTTTTTACCGCGAGCGATTTCGCGAGCTTGGTCCATTGCAACGTGGTAAGGAAGAATTAGAGGACATGCTTCAGAAATGAAAAGACGTTCGCGTACTGGAATGCCGCGCTCTTCAAGAGGTTTCATTTCTTTAATTAGAGCTTCAGGCGATAGTACAACACCGTTACCGATAACGCATTTTACGTTATCGCGAAGGATACCTGATGGAATTAAGTGAAGAACGGTTTTTTCACCGTCAATTACAAGTGTGTGACCTGCGTTGTGACCGCCTTGGTAGCGTACCACGTATTTTGCATCTTCAGTTAAAAGGTCTACAATTTTACCTTTACCTTCGTCACCCCATTGGGTGCCTAGAACGACTACGTTATTTCCCATCTTTCCAAGTCTGATTGCTAGTTAAAAATGGATTCTAGCACCGAATCACTCTTCTTGCAGTCATTTTTGTTCACAGAGTTGATACTAGAATGCAAACATCACCGATGTTGTTCATTTCGAAATCACTACATCACTGATAATATTTACCTTTCTTAAATCCACAAGGAATCGCAATGTCTGAGTCAATTTGGCTAGCGATAGGGCTAGTATTGATTGTTGAAGGGATTGGCCCTCTGGTCGCCCCAAATGGCTGGCGCAACATGGTTGCCCAACTGAGCGAGCAACCCGATAACCATCTGCGTCGCATCGGCGGTTGCTTGGTCGTAGCCGGCGCTGTGATCGCTATCATGATGAGTTAATCACTCTATCACCCCAACTCTGACCTATCTGGCCGTTAGCAATAAGCGCAGCAAGAAATAGATACAAAAAAGGCTCCATAACGGAGCCTTTTCAATTTGCTTGAACGCGGAGCTTATTTCGCTTCTGCGCCTTTCGCATTGTTCATGTATTGGAAGAATTCACTCTTCGGATCCAGAACAAGGATGTCACTCTTAGAGCTGAACGATTTCTCGTAAGCTTTTAGAGAACGTAGGAAGCTGAAGAACTCAGGATCTTTGTTGTACGCATCTGCGTAGATCTTCGCAGCTTCTGCATCCGCTTCACCTCGTGTTACACGAGCTGTTTTGTCTGCTTCAGCAAGAATCGTTGCTACTTCAAGCTCAGCTTGTGCGCGGATTACTTCTGCTTTCTCACGACCTTGAGAACGGTGTTTACGAGCTACCGACTCACGCTCTGCACGCATACGACGGTAGATAGATTCACTGATCTCATCTGGTAGGTTGATCTTCTTCATACGGAAGTCAACGATACGAACACCCAAGTCTTTCATTGCGCTGTCGCGCGTGTCTTTCAACACTTCAGACATGATTAGGTCACGTTCGCCATCGATTTCCAATGCTTCTCGAGCTGCCTCTGTGCTCACTTCATCACTGCTTGCGTCTTCTGGAAGTACGTCGTTATTACGTGGACCAGATACGATTTGCTTGATTTCACGAGAACCGATTTCTGCACGTAGAACGTCTGTTACTTTACGCTCAAGAAGCGCTTCAGCAGTCAGCGTGTTACCGCCGCCAGTTGCCAAGTAGTAACGACCGAAATCTTCAATACGCCACTTCACGTAGGTATCGATGATTACGTCTTTTTTCTCAGACGTTACGAAACGGTCAGCACGGCCGTCCATTGTTTGGATACGCGCATCAAGTGTTTTTACGCGGTCAAACAAAGGCATTTTGAAGTGCAGGCCCGGCTCGTAAATACGAGTGATGTCGTTGTTGTCTTTCAAGACACGACCAAATCGAACCACAATACCGCGGTCACCTTCAGGAATCACAAACAGTGACATCAGCATTAATGCCAGTGCGATTACCAGTACAGGGATCATTAACTTACGCATTCTTAGTATCTCCCTTGACGTGTACCAGTTGAACGAGACTGCGAGCTCGAAGTGTCTTCTTGCGTACGCTCAGATTCCAATTGGATATGGTCGTACGTTGAAGTCGATTTCGATTTACGTTTAGTGTCTGTTTGACCATCTTGACCAGCCAACTTATCAATTGGAAGGTAAAGAAGGTTGCCGCTAGATTCAGAGTCAATCAGCACTTTAGATGTGCTTGAGTAAACTTCTTCCATCGCGTCTAGGTACAGACGGTCACGAGTTACACCCGGTGCCGCTTGGTATTCAGGCAGTAGTTTTTCAAACTGAGCTACTTGACCAAGTGCTTCGTTAGTTACACGCTCGTTGTAACCTTGCGCTTCTTTCTTCAAACGCTCTGCACGACCAGTTGCTTTAGGCAAGATTTCGTTCTTGTAAGCTTCTGCTTCACGGATGAAACGCTCTTCATCCTCACGTGCTGCGATTGCGTCATCAAACGCATCTTTAACTTGCTCTGGTGGACGTGCAGACTGGAAGTTGACGTCAACAATCACGATGCCCATATCGTAGCTATCGATGATTTGGTTCAGAGTTTCTTGTGTTGTTTGACGGATTTGCTGACGACCACTTGTTAGGATGCTATCCATCAGTGAGTCACCAATTACCGCACGTAGCGCAGAATCCGTTGCTTGACGCAAGCTGTCGTCCGCATTGGTTACGCGATATAGGTATTTGTATGGGTCAGCAACACGGTATTGAACGTCCATCGCTACCGTTACTACGTTTTCATCTTTAGTCAGCATTAAACCAGATGCACGTAGCGAACGAATCGCTTGCACGTTAACCGCTTCGTATTCGTCGATAAAACGAGGACGCCAGTTCAGACCTGGGTCTACGATACGGTCGTATTTACCTAAACGCAGCACAACACCGCGCTCTGCTTCACCGATGGTGTAAAAGCCAGCGAAGAACCACACCGCAATCGCGATAACTGCAATGACACCAAAGCCAATCGCACTACCACCACCGCCGATAGGTGAACCACCACCGCCGCCTTTTTTACCAAATTTGCCACCCAGCTTTTGACTCAGTTTGCTGAACACTTCATCTAAATCTGGCGGACCTTGATCTCGGCCACCAGGACGCTGGCCACCACGATTATTATTACCCCAAGGGTCATTATCGCGGCCATTGTTGCCGTTGTTATTTCCAGGCTCATTCCACGCCATTAGAAAGCTCCATCATTTGATATGACGTTATACTGTAGCAGTCCTTTAAGTGACTATAAAGTCGACTAAAACTGCCCCTTCTCTTTTTTCAAGTCTAGACCAATCTACCTGTTGCATTCGAATATTGATCAACAAGTTACCTTCCTGGTCATATTCCTCACGTTGAATACACTTCATTTGGAAGAATGTACTACGGAATCGTCCTTGATACTGTGGAGGAATTCGCAACTGATGCTCAACCATTTGCGACGCTAAACGCTCGGTCAGCGCGTCAAACAGAAGATCAATGCCTAATCCGTCCATCGCGGAAACCCAGACCGTACGAGGCACGCCTTCCTCATCACGTTCTATACGTGGTTTCTGCTCTTCTAGATTGTCAATCTTGTTCATTACTACGAGTGTCGGCACTTCATGTGCGTCGATCTCTTCTAAAACTTCATGAACAGCTTGAATATTCTCACGAAAACGCTCGTCACTGGCATCAACAACATGTAACAAAATGTCAGCTTCTTGCGTTTCCTGCAAGGTTGCTTTGAAGGCCGCAACCAAATCGTGAGGCAGGTGTCGGATAAAACCAACGGTATCTGCAAGTATCGCAGGTCCTACGTCTGCTAACTCTATCTTACGTAAAGTTGGGTCAAGAGTAGCAAACAATTGATCTGCCGCGTAAACGCCAGCTTCTGTAATACGGTTGAAGAGTGTCGACTTACCCGCATTGGTGTAGCCCACGAGAGAAATCGTTGGGATCTCTGCTCTGTTTCGGGCACGGCGCCCTTGTTCACGCTGCTTCGCGACTTTTTCAAGACGACGAAGGATAGCTTTGATTCTGTCACGCAATAAACGACGGTCGGTTTCTAACTGGGTTTCACCTGGCCCACGTAGACCGATGCCGCCTTTCTGCCTTTCAAGGTGCGTCCAACCGCGAATTAAACGAGTAGAAATATGACGAAGTTGGGCTAGCTCTACTTGCAGCTTACCTTCGTGTGTTCGTGCTCGTTGAGCAAAGATATCGAGGATGAGACCGGTGCGGTCGAGGACTCGACATTTGCACAGCGCTTCGAGGTTACGTTCTTGGGCAGGAGAGAGGGAGTGATTAAAAATCACAATTTCAGCACCAGTTAATTGTACCGCAGTAGCAATTTCTTGTGCCTTACCCTCTCCGACATAGTATTTCGGGTGTGGGGATTGACGACTGCCAGTCACAACTTGCAGCGCCTCTACCCCAGCGGAAGAAACCAGCATTTCAAATTCAGCCAGATCTTCCCATTCACCTTCTTGCGTGAAGTTGATATGAACAAGTACGGCTCGCTCACCGGATTCATAACGGTCAAACAAGCAATCAACTCCTTATTTTTGCAATACTAAATGAAGAATTAATCTTCAGATTTCTCTTGTGGACGATCACCTTGAGGACGATCACCACTGTGGTGGCTCACTGGGCGAGCCGGAACAACGGTAGAGATTGCGTGCTTGTACACCATTTGATTTACAGTGTTTTTCAGCAGGATCACGAATTGATCGAAAGATTCGATCTGACCTTGTAGTTTAATACCGTTCACAAGGTAGATAGATACCGGGATACGCTCACGACGTAGCGCATTTAGGAATGGGTCTTGTAGAGATTGCCCCTTAGCCATTTTATTTTCCTTATTTAATTTGTAGTTGTAATTATTTAGCTAGTGGTGCAATGCAAAAGATACTGCTTTTGCATCTGAGCTAAACGAATCAAAATGCACCCTAAGTAATTAGCAGCATAGTATAAAAACCGCCAATAACAGATCCTTTGAGAGTGCGTTCACGCAAAAACGATCACATTATACACAGCTATCTCAATCAGATGCTATTGCTTCTGACATAGTTTCAAGTGCCTGTTCAATGTTATCGCTATCCAACCAAGTTAAATCATTCCAGCTGCGTAACCAGGTGATTTGACGCTTGGCCAATTGACGAGTTGCACAGATGCCACGAAAAACGGCTTCGTCGCGGGTGCAGTCCCCGTCTAAGTACTCCCACATCTGTCTGTAGCCCACGCAACGGATAGAAGGAAGATCAGGGTGAAGATCTTTGCGCGCATACAACGCTTTCATTTCTTCTTCAAAACCCGCTTCCATCATCTTATCGAAACGCAGCTCAATTCGACGGTGAAGTTCTGCCCTGTCCTTGGGAGCTATTGCAAACTGTTTGACTCGGTAAGGCAAGCTGTCGCCTTTCGTTTGAGTCAACTCAGTAAGAGTTTTACCTGAAATGCGGAATACTTCCAATGCCCTAGATAAACGTTGAGGATCGTTTGGATGAATTCTCGCAGCTGATACAGGATCAATCTCTTTCAGCTCATCGTGCAACACCGACCAACCTTTAGTCAATGCCTCTTGCTCAATTTGCTGACGAATTTCAGGATTTGCAGCAGGAAGAGGTGATAAGCCTTCAAGTAACGCTTTGTAGTACAGCATTGTTCCGCCGACTAATAACGGAATTTTTCCTTCTGCAACAATGTCATCCATTGCCTGTAGTGCATCACGACGGAAGTCCGCCGCAGAGTATGATTCGTTTGGATCAAGAATATCGATAAGACGATGCGGTGCTAGACTTAGCTCTCGCTCATCTGGTTTTGCTGTGCCGATATTCATGTCTTTGTAGATCAACGCCGAGTCCACGCTGATGATCTCAACTGGGTATCTCTGGCGAAGTCGAATCGCTAGCTCTGTTTTACCTGATGCTGTTGGCCCCATTAGAAATAGCGCCAAAGGTAGTTTGTCTGTCATGGTCTTAATTTGGCAATCGTGGCAGAGAAATCAACAGCAGACACAAATTTTGTATCTTCTAATGGCAATTGACCATGTCTTAGCTGTTCAAGTTCCGCAATAATTTGAATGGCTTCGGAAAGAGTATAGTGGCTCTTAACGGTGGTGACCTGCAAAGCAAGCCAATCTATCAGCTCTGATAGCAGCTGAACCGTTGCCACCTCTCCTCTCACGCGAGTTTGCGCGTAAGATAACAGATCTGGTATCAAATTTTGTAAGTTTTGTTGACGCAGTGGTGATGGCACACCCATGACCATCAAAGCTTTGTCATTTCGAGCTTTCAGTTGAATGCCCAACTGCGCAAAATCTTGCTGATAATCGCGCGCAAGCTCAACTAATTCCGGCTCTAACTTAACGGATAATGGAACCAACAGTGGCTGAGCTTTTAACGCTCCGTCACTTGGTGTGAGCTGACCTTTGGTCCGATAAAATTCAGCTCTTGGCAACGCGACCAAAGCTGCACCACTATCGCTGCTCATCAATACATACTGTTCGTCCACCACGGCTAAAGCTTTGCTGAGTGCCGTAACGGGAGAGAGTTCTGTCTCTGTTGGTACACTTACAGCCTCTCTGATCGTTTCAGTTTGAGGCTCAAAATCTGGCGTTTGAAGCAATTCATGATAAGCGCGCACTTCTTGTTTACTTGGCGCAGGCTCAGCATGACGTTGTTCTCTGTTAGAACTTGGTTTAGGCGCAGGTTTTGACTCAACCCAATCTGTTCGTCTGAAAGAGTCTGCCGGACGTGCTTCTCGCACAGAAGAATCACTTGGTGCCCTATCGCGAGGTTTCGCTTCATAGTCTGAACGCCCCGGATAAGCTGGAGTGTTATCAATCGCTTGATAGACTTGCTCTGGCACAGGAGAATTCACAGGCTCTGGCGCGCTGACTGGTTCTTGATTTGCCGTGCTCGCCTCAAAAGATTCAACAGGGTCGGCATGGTGGAACGCGGATTCGTTGACGTGGGGTTTATCAATCACCGAGCTTTGTGCCAGAGCATCTGCTAGAGCTTGATAAATAAAGTCATGCACTAAGCGGGCTTGATGGAAACGCACTTCATGCTTGGCTGGATGCACGTTAACATCCACTTGGTGCGGGTCGAGCTCAATAAACAAGACATACGCGGCGAACTGATCCGGCTTTAAGCTGGTTTCATAGCTTTGACGAATCGCGTGATTGATCAATTTGTCACGCATCATACGCCCATTCACGTAACAGTACTGTAAGTCGCTCTGCTGTCTCGCCCCTTCTGGCGTGGTGATCCAACCATGAAGCTTGAGACCTTGATGCTCCAATTCGATGCGTAGCATATTACGCACAAAAGCATTGCCACATACCGCAGCAATGCGCTTTTCAGTTTGAAGCTGGTTCTTTGCCGCGCGGTATTGGCGAATCATTTTGCCGTTGTGGCGAACATTGATAGTGACATCAAAGCGACTTAACGCAATGCGCTTTAGCAGCTCGTCGATGTGAGCAAATTCGGTTTTCTCAGTGCGGAGGAATTTACGGCGTGCGGGCGTGTTAAAGAACAGATCTAAGACTTCAACCGAGGTACCGATTGGGTGTGCCGTCGGCTGAAGCTTAACCTTCATGTCACGCCCTTCCGAGTAGGCACTCCACGCTTGTTCTTGCGCTGCCGGGCGAGAAGTCATGGTTAAGCGCGACACAGAGCTAATACTCGCTAACGCCTCACCGCGGAATCCCAAACTCATGATGGCTTCTAGATCGTCCAATGTGTGGATCTTAGAAGTAGCATGGCGACTCAACGCCAGACCTAACTCATCTTTCACAATCCCTTTGCCGTTATCGCGCACGCGAATCAGCTTGGCGCCACCTTTCTCGATATCAATATCAATACGAGTCGCGCCAGAGTCGAGACTGTTCTCTACCAGTTCTTTCACGACAGAGGCGGGTCTTTCAACCACTTCCCCTGCCGCGATTTGGTTTGCCAGTCGAGCTGGCAAAATCTTGATGGTCATGATGAGTTATCAGCTCACTTATTTGTTTGGAATGATCAGCACCTGCCCAACCGCTAGTTCATCAGAACGTAAGTTGTTCGCCTTACGAATACTTGACACGCTAACGCCATACTTCGATGCAATCTTACCTAGGTATTCACCGCGAGCAACCTTGTGCTTGCGGATTGGTTTGTCTTTCACTGCGACAGTGATCTTCAACTTCTGGCCAACCCAAACCGTATCTGATTTCAGATTGTTCTCACGGCGAATATCCGCAATTTTCACTTTATAGTGACTGGCAATCTTGCCAAGGAACTCTCCGGATTTAACCGTGTGTGTGATCGTCTCAGTTTCAACGGTATTTGGCTTGTTCGGAATAGAAACCGACGCTGCACCAGAACCAGGAATTTTCAGTTTTTGACCAACCGCCAAACCACTCGATTTAAGCTTGTTCGCACTCATGATCGCTTTGGTCGACGTACCGTATTTCTGAGCAATCACAGACAGCGATTCACCACGCTTCACAGTATGAATCGATGGCTTAGCAGAAGACGAGAACACCGTGCCTTCTGGCGGGTTGTCTTTCAGATATTGTACAACCGCTTTGGTGATAGCTCGTGCTAACTTGTCTTGGTGCGCACGTTGGAACAATAACTTCTCTTCCGTTGGGTTCGAGATAAAACCCGTTTCAACCAGAACTGAAGGGATTTGCGGAGAACGCAGAACCGCCAAGCTGGTATTGATTGGCTTCGAGTTATGCAAGCGAGCAACTTTACCCATTTCGCCAAGAATGTTGGTTGCTAGCTTGTAGCCTTCTTTCTGCGAATGGCTGAACTGAAGATCCAACAATGTTTGGTTCACGTTACGATCATTAGTGTTGCTAACAAACGCCGTACCCGACCCGCCAAGCAACTCAGATTGTCTCTCGTGGTTTTCAACCCAACGTGAAATTTCTGTGTTTGCACGACGCGTGTTCAATACGAATACCGAACCACCACGAGGTTTTGGAGAGGTGAACGCATCAGCGTGAATCGAAATCAGCAGGTGGGCATTGTTCTCACGCGCAATCGCCACACGGCGGTTGAGGTTAACAAAGTAGTCGCCAGTACGAGTCATACGAGTTTTGATACCGGGAACTGCATCTAACTGAGCCGAGATCTTACGAGAAATGCTCAGCACCGCATCCTTTTCATATTTACGACGCGATGGGCCGATTGAACCAGGATCTTCACCACCATGACCAGGGTCGATGACAATAAGAATTTCTTGTGCGCGCTTCACCGAGCTCATGTCTTTACTTGGTGTTGCTGGGGTACTTGGTTTTGATGTACTGGTTGCTGCTGTCGATGTCTTCGCGCCATGTGGTAAGTCAATAACCAAACGGTGGCCATATTGCCCAGTTGGCTTTAGCGTAAAGAGTTCAGCTTTAACGTTCTTCTTGAGCTCAAATACCAAACGGTATGTACCTTTGTTCGGTGGAGAACTCTTACGAACCCGCTTTAGAACCGGGCTGTCAGTTACGGTGACAGGCAATTTGGCTTGCATCGTGGTGTTTTTAATATCCACGACTAGGCGGTCTGGTCCAGACAGAGAAAAATAGGAATAATCTGCTTCCGAGCTCAAATCGATGACGACACGAGTCTCATCTGGTGAAGGCCAAACTCGGAAACTTTTTACGACGTTAGCAAATGCTAAATTGGGGATGATAAGGAGAAAAGTGGCGACAAACGCCGCCACTACTCTAAATTTAGGAAGACTCAACATAGCTCCAATCGACTGAGTAACTGCACACCATATTCATTGTTCGCCGTTAGTTCGGCTACACGCTGCTCGCCTTGGTAACGAATGTCCACATCAAGATCTGGTTGTGGCAGCATTCCTTGCCCTTTCTCTGGCCATTCCACCAAACAAATCGCATCATCCGTGAAGTAGTCTCGAATCCCCATGAATTCCAACTCTTCCGGATCCGCCAATCGGTAAAGATCAAAATGGTAAACTTGCCACTTATCTAGCTGATAAGGTTCAACCAAAGTATAGGTCGGGCTTTTTACATTTCCTTGATGGCCAAGAGCACGGACAAAACCACGACTGAAGGTTGTTTTACCCGCACCCAGATCACCGTGCAGATAAATGGTGGTTTGTTGAGAACAAAGCTGAGCCAATGCGGTACCTAGTGCTACCGTTTCATGCTCATCTTTAAGATTAAATTGTTTCGTGCTCATTGATGTTTCTCTAACTAATGATCGTTGACTATATAAAAATCAAAAGAACAGGAATAGTAAACTGTGTTGGTTTTGAGAGACAAGCTCTCAAATGTCATATATGCGAAAAAATGACCAAAAAAGACAAATCCTAATTACCTGATTCTATTGAATGCATAAGGAAAATTGCTCATGCCCACGTCAACTTTTGCTGACTTTGTTTCAAAATACTTATCTAGACTTTCTGGTAGCACCAATTCATAAGATCCGGTAAGATCCGCCCCCCTTTATCTCGGTGATAAAACATGAACTTCGAACAACTCGCTCAACAAATCAAAATTTGGGGTAAAGAGCTCGGCTTTCAAAAAGTCGGTATCTGCGATGTTGATCTTAGTGAACATGAAGCGGCTCTGCAAAAATGGCTTGATGCTGGCTATCACGGTTCAATGGATTGGATGGCTCGTCACGGCATGATGAGAGCCAGACCCAGTGAACTTCTACCGGGAACCGTACGTGTCATCAGCGTGCGCATGGACTATCTGCCACCTGAAGCTAAGTTCGCTTCCAATTTGGCAAACAAAAACCATGCTTACATCAGTCGCTACGCGCTTGGTCGTGATTATCACAAGTTGGTGAGAAAGCAGCTTAATAAACTTGGCAAACTTATTGAGCAAGAAGTCGGACAATATGGCTATCGCCCCTTTGTCGACTCAGCCCCTATCCTTGAACGCCCACTCGCTCAAAAAGCCGGGTTAGGCTGGACAGGTAAGCACTCACTCATTTTAGATAAAGACTGTGGTTCATGGTTCTTCCTTGGCGAATTACTTATCGACTTGCCATTACCTGTGGATGAACCAAGCGTCGATCAATGTGACAAGTGTAAAGCATGTATCACATCCTGCCCGACGCAAGCTATCGTTGACGATAAAATCGTAGATGCACGGCGCTGTATCTCTTATCTCACGATCGAATTTGATGGTGTTATCCCTGAAGAGTTCCGCAAACCGATGGGGAACCGTATCTACGGATGCGACGATTGTCAGTTAGTTTGTCCATGGAACCGATACGCGGAAGTCACCGTTCAAGAAGACTTTCACCGCCGTGATAGTTTTGAAGACCCAGATCTCGTTACTATGTTTGAATGGGATGAGGCAACCTTCCTAAAACAAATGGAAGGGTCTGCGATCCGCCGAATTGGCCACTTACAATGGTTGCGTAATATTTCTGTCGCACTTGGTAATGCAGAATATAGCCAAAAGGCCATTGACGCCTTAGAGAGCCGTCGTGGTGAAAGTGAATTACTAGATGAACATATCAATTGGGCTCTAGAGCAGCAATTCAGCCAATTCCCTACCAACGAATCAGACTCTATCGAGACGAAGAAGAAACGCTTAATCAGAATCGTCGAAAAAGGCCTTCCAAGAGACGCCTAACGCGTAGCTCATATGCAAGAGATTGAAAACACTTTTTACATGTTCAATTCATGACCTTGTTCTCAATTCTGAAATGTGGAAAAAAAGTCAAGACTCGAAAGATTTCAGGGAAGAGAAAAAAGTTAAACACAACCTGAAGAAATGATTAGGATCAAAAAAATACAAATTAATGATCCTGATTTAACGCACCCGATCCGCAATAAAATCAACTTTCCCCATAAATAACATGCACTTATGCCGCAAGGGGAAGTTTTTATTGTTGTCGAATAAAGAAAAGATCTTTCTTTGCAGCCCTTTAAACCCAAGCTGAAAACACTTTATCAACCAACTTATCCACAGAATGACGTCTGTGGATAACTCTGTTAATTAAAGGGCAGAAAGCACTCCGAACACCAGATAATTCGTTGCTCAGACAAGTCGTCTCATGTTTAAAACACAAACGAAATCGTCCGGCATCGACTGATGCGGATTAAAATATGATTTTCAGGGGTTCATGCTTCGCAGCATTATGAAAAGAGCGATATGAATTGGTTGCGGGAGCCGGATTTGAACCGACGACCTTCGGGTTATGAGCCCGACGAGCTACCAAGCTGCTCCATCCCGCGTCCATGTATCACTGCTTTAAGCAGTAATAAGAATTGGAACGACACACGAAGTTCCCTATCCATAACAGAAAGGCGTAACCTCAACCTTGGTAAGTTTGCTCTGTAAACGAGCGAGTGTCGCAATTCATCGTTAAGCACAATGAAAGCTATAAAACTGGAGCGACACACGAGGTTCGAACTCGTGACCTCAACCTTGGCAAGGTTGCGCTCTACCAACTGAGCTAGTGTCGCAATGTCACTGTTAAGCACAATGAGGGCTATCAAAGTGGAGCGACACACGAGGTTCGAACTCGTGACCTCAACCTTGGCAAGGTTGCGCTCTACCAACTGAGCTAGTGTCGCATATCACTGTTAAGCACAATGAGGGCTATCGCTTTCTACCTTGAGAAAAGTGGAGCGACACACGAGGTTC
>NZ_JAHGAC010000034.1:0-66138 GCF_030248355.1 Vibrio sp. B172a
TGCTCCATCCCGCGTCCATAGTTCACCATTTAAGGCATGATGAAAGGCCTTTTAATTTGGAGCGACACACGAGGTTCGAACTCGTGACCTCAACCTTGGCAAGGTTGCGCTCTACCAACTGAGCTAGTGTCGCATCAACAACGTTTCCGTCGTTCAGGGCTGCGAATTATAAGAGCATTTTTTTGTGATGCAAGTCCTTCGTTCAAAAAAACTTTATTTTTTTACCAACAGATGAAAAAGCAAGCAAAACGCTCATTAATTACAACAATTTGGATCGCAGCCTTAACAGTTAGATCTTAAAGATCGTTTCGCGGTAGTACTTTAGCTCAGCAATCGACTCACGGATATCATCCAATGCCAGATGCGTGCCCTGCTTCGAAAAACCGTCTAACACTTCTGGTTTCCAGCGGCGAGTCAGCTCTTTTAGCGTACTCACGTCCAAATAGCGGTAGTGGAAGTATTCTTCCAACTCAGGCATATGTTTGTACAAGAAACGACGGTCTTGACCAATGCTGTTACCACAAATTGGAGAAACGCCCTTTGGTACCCATTTTTCGAGAAACTCAATGGTCTGCGCAACAGCATCTTGCTCTGAAATTTGGCTGTTTTGAACACGCTCAACCAAACCACTTGCCGTATGTGTATTAGTACACCAGTCGTCCATCTTAGCCAATTCTTCTTCTGGCTGATGGACAGCAAGAACAGGACCTTCAGCCAAAATATTCAATTCACTATCCGTGACGATAGAAGCAATTTCGATGATTTTATGCGTTTCAGGATCGAGCCCTGTCATCTCTAAATCCACCCAAATCAGGTTTTGATCGCTAAAGGACATGATTACGCCGCCTATTTGTTTATCGATAAAAGAGGTACTATACCTGAAAATACTTGAAACACGATACTCACTCGATTGACGAAGATTCCGTTTAATCAACTGAGTTAACTCACATTAAGTACAAGATTGTGGCAAAAAAGAAAAAGTTAACCAAAGGTCAGGTGCGCCGCGTACGCAGCAACCAACAAAAACGCCTAAAGAAGCAAGAAGAGTCCATCCAGTGGGATGAGAACATGCTAGGCGCAAGTAAACAGGGTCTCGTTATCACTCGTTTCGGTCAGCACGCTGACATCGAAGATCTAGAAACTGGTGAAGTGCAGCGCTGTAACCTTCGTCGTGGTATCGAATCACTGGTATCAGGCGATCGCGTGCTATGGCGCGAAGGTCTTGAATCAATGGCTGGTATTTCAGGTGTTGTTGAAGCCGTTGAACCTAGAACATCCATGCTGACTCGACCTGACTACTATGATGGTTTGAAACCCGTCGCCGCGAACATCGATCAAATGGTGATCGTTTCTTCGGTTTTGCCAGAGCTTTCACTCAACATCATCGACCGCTACCTAGTGGCGTCCGAAACACTCAACATCGCACCGCTACTAGTACTCAACAAAATCGACTTGCTTGCTGATGAAGATCGAGCAATGTACGAGGAGTGGCTAGAAGAATACAAGCGTATTGGCTACAAAGTATTGTTTGTAAGTAAGCAATCAGGCGAGGGCATTGCAGAACTTGAAGAGCAACTACGCGATCGTATCAACATCTTCGTTGGGCAATCTGGTGTAGGTAAATCAAGTTTAGTGAACGCGTTAATGCCAGAACTTGAGCAAGAAGTTGAAGAAGGTGAGATCTCTGAGAACTCAGGCTTGGGTCAACACACCACTACAGCTGCTCGCTTGTACCACATCCCTACTGGCGGTGATCTGATTGACTCACCAGGAGTACGTGAGTTTGGCCTGTGGCACTTAGAAGCAGAAGAAGTGACCAAAGCGTTCGTTGAATTCCGTCCTTATCTTGGTGGGTGTAAGTTCCGCGACTGTAAGCACAACGACGATCCTGGCTGTATCCTGCGAGAAGCAGTGGAAAAAGGCGAAGTGAGTGAAGTCCGTTTTGAAAACTACCATCGCATCCTAGAAAGCATGAGTGAAAACAAAGCAAACCGTCAGTACTCACGCAGCAAGAAAGCGGATCTGTAGCTGAGTTAAGGCTGCAACTGTGTAAGAAATCATCACCTAATACTGACAAGCAGATTAAATTTCAGTAACATCACGCGCCCTAAAGCGAGAATCAAACAGAAGTATCGGAATTAAAGATGGACAAGATTAAAGTTGGACTGCAGTACTGGATCCCACAACATGGGTTAACACGCCTAGTGGGCAAACTAGCTTCAGCTGAGGCTGGCGGTCTAACAACAGCAATCATTCGCTGGTTTATCAAGCAATACAACGTGAACATGGATGAGGCGAAGCACTCCGATCCTAAACACTTCAAAACCTTCAATGAGTTCTTTGTACGTGAGCTAAAGGAAGGCGCACGCCCAATTGCTGAAGGCGATGCCGTGATAACTCACCCTGCCGACGCGTGTGTAAGCCAATTCGGTCCAATTGAAGATGGTCAACTTATCCAAGCGAAAGGTCATAACTTCTCGGCACAAGAATTACTTGGCGGTGACGCAAAACTAGCGGAAGAGTTCCAAGACGGTTCTTTCGCAACCTTGTACCTATCACCTCGTGATTACCACCGTGTACACATGCCATGTGACGGCACGTTGCGTCAGATGATTTACGTACCTGGTGACCTATTCTCGGTAAACCCACTAACGGCAGAGAACGTGCCAAACCTATTCGCACGTAACGAGCGAGTGGTATGTATCTTTGATACTGAGTTTGGTCCAATGGCACAAGTACTGGTTGGTGCAACCATCGTAGGTAGCATCGAGCAAGTATGGGCTGGCACTATCACGCCACCACGTGGTAACTCGGTTTACAAATGGGATTACCCTGCAGAAGGCGATAAAGCCGTTATCTTGAAGAAAGGCGAGGAAATGGGTCGCTTCAAGCTTGGCTCAACCGTTATCAACCTGTTCGCAAAAGATGCAATTGCATTCGATGAAAGCATGGAAAATGGTAAGCCAACCGTAATGGGTACTCCTTACGCGCACCAGCAGTAAGCTTTTCCGCTCAAACTGATTTTAAAGCCTCCGCTCGCGGGGGCTTTTTTATTGACAAAAAGCAAAACTCTGTTCGAAATTTCGCCTCTCTTTTTCAAACTCGTACTTGCCTCTAAGTACCTAAAAGCGCAATCAATTATTCTGCGTTGAGGGATGATTATAAAAGGGGCTGCCAATGCCAAAGATGAGTGCGGACACACTGGTCAAGTTACTGGTGTGTTTTTTGATTCCACTCGGTGTCTTAATGATGCCGATAGATGCCATTCCAATTGACGATCTCACTTTAATTCAGCATCGTCTTCTGGCTATTTTTCTTCTTGCTGCACTACTTTGGGTTTTAGAACCGGTTCCCGTATTCGCGACTTCGATTCTTATCATCGCACTTGAATTGATCATGATATCGGACAAAGGCTTGCACCTATTTCGCAATCCACCAGCGGGACATGACTTGGGTGAGTTGATCGCTTACACCGATATTTTCTCCGCCTTCTCCTCTCCTATCATCATCCTTTTCATGGGTGGTTTCGCACTCGCTATTGCTGCCTCTAAATACGAGCTTGATAACAACCTTGCTCGTGTGCTGCTCAAGCCGTTTGGCACTCAACCTAAGTTCATCATGCTGGGCTTAATGTTGATCACAGCCGTGTTCTCGATGTTTATGTCGAACACTGCGACGACCGTGATGATGCTAGCTCTCCTTGGTCCCATTGTTGCTTCAGCACCAAAAGGAGACTTAGGGATCAAAGCGCTGGTTTTGTGTATTCCTATTGCCGCTAATACGGGTGGTATCGCAACGCCAATCGGTACCCCGCCTAACGCGATTGCCTTGCAATATTTAACCGGAGAAAACAGCATCGATTTCCTATCTTGGATGATGATGGGCTTGCCTTTTGTCTTAGTGCAACTGACGCTGGCTTGGTTCCTATTGCAAAAGCTCTTCCCTTCTAGCGAACCTGAAATGAAGCTGCGCTTGGATGGTAAATTTAAGAAAAGCTGGCGCGCGATCGTGGTTTATGTAACCTTCGCCATGACCATCCTACTGTGGATGACAACCAAAGTTCACGGCATGAATACCTATGTCGTCGCCATTATTCCACTCGCCGTATTCACACTAACAGGCATCATGGGCAAAGAAGAGCTCAAGCTTATCAACTGGGATGTGCTGTGGCTGGTAGCCGGTGGTATCGCTATTGGTATTGCGCTAGATAAAACCGGCTTGGCTGAAGCCCTCGCTCACGCAATCGATTATGAGTCCCTATCTCCATTTGCGGTCGTCGTTGCCCTATCGGTCGTGTGTTGGCTAATGGCAAACTTTATGTCCAACACTGCTACCGCGAACTTATTGATGCCGATTGCTGCAGCGATTGGGGCTTCTATGCCGAGCCTGGTTGCTATCGGTGGCCTACAAGGTTTGTTGGTTGTGGTCGCCTTCTCGGCATCGCTCGGTATGATTTTGCCAGTCTCTACACCACCTAACTCACTCGCTTACTCAACAGGATTAATTGAAAGCAAAGACATGGCAAAAGTCGGGTTGATTATCGGTTTGGTGGGCCTATTCATCGTCTATGGCGCTGTGATTATCTTGTTCTAACACGCTAACTTCGGGGTGGTTCACGCCACCCCAGACTCTTTCCTTCCAGCACTTTCAACCCACAGCGATATTTGCGAAATCCATATCGATTTTCGAATCTAGAAAAATCACTTTTATAATCAACACATTGAATAAAAATCACGCTATTTATCTCAAGTTTCCACGTAAAACGTCGATAAATTAGCTACAGCCTTTCATGTAACTTTCAGTGCTTGAATCGTCTCACACCCTTTGAAGTCACGGCTCGTGACATTGATCTTTTTGTCTGTTTTATGAAGGTAAGGCAATGAGAAATACCATCAAACTTAAAATACAGATTGCGATTGCAGTCATTATCGCCATTGTTAGTGGCGTTCAAGCTTGGGTTTCCGTCAATCAATTACGCGAAGAAACCACTTCTACCCTTAATCGAGAAATTCAAAACATCTCTCAATCGACCAACCGTTATATCAGCGATTGGCTGGCGATTCGCAGCGACATGATGCTCGCGAATGAAAACATCATCGCTGGCACTGATAACGCCGATCGCGAGATGCTACTGACCAAGCGTGCTGGTAAGTTTTTATCGGTCTACGCTGGCTTCTCTGACGGCTCGATTGCCTACGGTGATAAATCTGAATCTTGGCCTTCTGACTACGACCCACGCACTCGCCCTTGGTACCAAGATGCAATGGCGAAATCGGGGTTGATCATCACAGAGCCATACCAAGATTTCGATGGCAGCATTGTGGTTAGCTTTGCTAAGGCATTCAATCAAGGCAAAAAAGGGGTACTTGCCGCTGACTTAGCAGTAACTGACATCATCAAAGAAGTCCTTAATATTCAGCTTGATAACGATGGCTTTGCGTTCCTAGTTGATGGCAACAACAACTTAGTGGCTTACAAAGATGAAAAGCTCAGCCAAAAACCGCTGACAGAACTCAACCCAGCCTTAACTCATAGCACGATGATGACGCTGGCCGGTGATGCGAAGCTAGACACCATTCAATGGCCGAGCCAAGGCGATAAGCTGATTTACGTGGCTAAAGTGCCTAACACCGATTGGTCTCTAGGTATTGTGCAAGACAAACAAATGGCATTTGCGTCTGTCTCTGAGCAAGTAACGTTTACCGCTATTGCTTCGATTGTGTTGTACCTGATTATTGCGGCAATCAGCACTTACATCATCACCCGCCTACTGCAGCCACTTCAAACACTGTCTGATGCGCTTTCAGAGTTATCACAGGGCGAAGGTGATCTTACTCAACGCATCAAGATCGAACGCATGGATGAGATTGGGGAACTTGCCACTCACGTGAACCAGTTCCTTGCTCAAATGCAGACCATGTTGAAGAGTATTGTTGAAAACAGTGAGCAACTTTCTGAGCAGGCTAATCAAGCAAATGAGCTTTCTGCGATGGCTGCAGGTCGTGTTGAACATCAGCAAAATGACGTCAACCAAATTGCCACAGCCATTCATGAGATGTCAGCAACCGCTGCTGAGGTAGCAAGTCATGCAGAGCTAACAGCAAGCGCTTCGCAAAACTCCGCATCGGCTTGTATGGAAGGGCAAAACGTCATCCAGAAAAACCGTGAAGCGATTGTCGAACTGGCTGAACAAGTCAGTGATGCCGCCAGCGTGATTTCAGAGCTAGAAGCGAACACACAGAGCATCAACCAAATCCTATCAACGATCCAGGGTATTGCCGAGCAAACCAACTTGTTAGCACTCAACGCGGCAATTGAAGCAGCTCGTGCTGGTGAGCAAGGTCGCGGTTTTGCCGTGGTTGCAGATGAGGTACGTGTACTTAGCCAGCGCACCCATGGTTCAACGGAAGAAATCCGTACCATGATCGAAACGTTGCAAAACAACACCAAGCTGGCAGTCAATAGCATGCAAACCAGCACCAGTTTGGCAGATACTAGCGTGGATTATGCTCAGCAAGCACACGACAGCTTAACTAGCATTACTAACTCGATCACGGAGATCAACGACATGGCGATGCAAATCGCAAGCGCTGCAGAAGAGCAACGCGCGGTAAGCGAAGATATCAGCCGCAACACACAAGGCATTAAAGACGATGCCGACATGATTGCCGAACAATCGCTTAAAAGCAGTGAAGGCGCACGCCAGATGTACGATACCGCCAATACCATGCGTGAGAACATCAGTCGCTTTAGAGTGTAATCCTCCCCATCAAAAGCAGCTCAACGAGCTGCTTTTTTATTAGCGATAAGATGCTCTTTTACATCTCTATAAATTGATGCATATTAGAGCCTTACCCTGCTCTACAAGGATGTCTCGCAATCATGGGTTATGAATGGCTGGCGCTATGCGCTGCTTTCCTATGGGCTGTTTCTAGCTTAATTTCTGTTGTTCCCGCTCAGCATCTTGGTGCGTTTGCCTATAGCCGTTGGCGTATGGGTTGTACCGCGGTAATCCTCTCCACGATGGCGTGGATAACGGGTGGTTGGCTGAGTGTCTCGTCGGAACACATTACACCGATGATGACGTCCGGTTTGATTGGTATCTTTATTGGCGATACCGCGCTATTCGCTTGTTTGAACCGCATGGGGCCACGCCAAGCAGGTTTACTGTTTTCTTGTCACGCCGTCTTCTCCGCCATTTTAGGTTACTTCCTATTTAGCGAAAGCATGACGGGTATGGAGCTGATTGGTGCCGCCTTAGTTTTTAGCGGTGTCGTCATGGCAATTTTCTACGGCCGACGCGGACAAACCAGCAATGCGCTAGAAGAGATCAAAGGCAACGTTTGGATTGGCGTCGGGCTCGGTTTAACTGCCGCTATGTGTCAGGCTCTGGGCGGCATTATTGCTAAGCCTGTCATGCAAACCAGTGTCGATCCAGTCGCCGCTTCCGCGATTCGTATGATCAGTGCTTTCGTCGCACATTGCGCACTTTGGTTAATTGGCGCCAAAGTCGCTCGCGCGACTCAAACCATCACATGGAAAGTTTTTGGTATTACTGCATTAAACGGCTTTTTGGCCATGGCGGTAGGTATGACGTTGATTCTCTATGCCCTGCGTGAAGGTAATGTCGGGATGGTGGCTCTGCTTTCTTCAACAACGCCGATCATGTTGCTGCCATTGTTGTGGGTTTACACCAAGAAACGTCCGAATCGATTCGCTTGGTTTGGCGCAGCACTGGCGGTCATCGGCACTGGCATCTTAGTGCAATAGATCAGGTTCAATTAGGGCCTGTTGAGCCCAGTAACTCACCGCCTTACCGAACACAGAATTACAGATACAAAAAAGCCCGAGTCGAACTCGGGCTTTTATCATTCTGAATCGTCAGTTAATTACTTAACTAGCACTTCACCAGACATTTCTGCAGGGATTTCTAGACCTGCTAGAGAAAGCATTGTTGGTGCAAGGTCAGACAGTTTACCGCCTTCTTTGAACTCAACCGCTTTGTCACCTACGTAGATTAGAGGTACTGGTAGGTTAGTGTGAGCAGTGTGGATGCCGCCAGTTTCTGGGTCGATCATCATCTCTGCGTTACCGTGGTCCGCAGTGATCAGTAGCTGACCACCCACTTCTTTGATTGCTTCAACCACTTTACCAACGCTTTCGTCTAGTGCTTCGATAGCTTGCTCAGCCGCTTCGTAAACACCAGTGTGACCAACCATATCTGCGTTCGGGTAGTTACAGATGATAGTGTCGTACTTACCAGACTTGATAGCCGCAACCATCTTCTCTGTTAGCTCTGGAGAACTCATTTCTGGCTGCATGTCGTAAGTTGCTACTTTTGGAGAAGCAACAAGTTGACGCTCTTCGCCTTCGAATTCGTTCTCAATACCACCGTTGAAGAAGAACGTTACGTGCGCGTATTTCTCTGTTTCAGAGATACGTAGCTGAGTTTGACCTTGCTTAGATAGCCACTCACCGTAAGTGTTTTCTAGAGACGCAGGTGGGAATGCGATAGCTAGAGGGATATCAGCTGCGTATTGAGTCAGCATCACGAAGTTGATTGCTGGGAATACAGCGCGCTCGAAGCCGTCAAATGCAGGAACGAATGCACGAGTGATTTGACGTGCACGGTCAGCACGGTAGTTCATGAAGATAACTGCATCGCCATCTTGCATGATTGCGTCTTCTTGACCTTCCGCTTTGATAGCTGTTGCTTTAACGAATTCGTCGTTTTCTTCACGAGCGTAAGCCGCTTCTAGACCTGCAACTGCCGTTTCTGCTGTGAACTCAGCTTTCGCTTGAGTTAGAAGATCGTAAGCAACTTGAACGCGATCCCAGTTGTTGTCACGGTCCATTGCGTAGTAACGACCCACTAGAGAAGCAACGCGACCTTTACCTAGTTTCGCAAATAGGTCTTGGAAACGTTGTAGTGAGTTTTCAGCACTACGTGGTGGCGTGTCACGGCCGTCTAGGAAGCAGTGTAGGTAGATTTTCTCAGCGCCACGAGCTGCTGCCATTTCAACCGCTGCGTAGATGTGGTCTTCGTGAGAGTGAACACCACCAGGAGACATAAGACCCATGATGTGTACTGCTTTCTCAGCTTTTACTGCAGAGTCGATAGCTTCAACTAGTGCTGCTGTTTCAGCGAATTCACCGTCAGCGATAGACTTAGTGATACGAGTTAGATCTTGGTATACAACGCGACCTGCACCGATGTTGGTGTGACCAACTTCTGAGTTACCCATTTGACCGTCAGGTAGACCAACGTCCATGCCTGAAGCAGAGATTAGAGTGTTAGGGTTGTTCGCAATTAGTGCATCCATTACTGGTGTTTTAGCATTTGCAATTGCGTTACTTGCTGTGTCTTCACGGTAACCGTAACCGTCAAGGATAACTAGAGCCAATGGCTTCTTAGCAGACATAGTGATGACCTCATCAAATTTAAGTAACTTTCGGTGTAGAGCTTCGCTGCTCTATCTAACCTTGAAACAAAACTAGCGTAATTTTACTACACTTTTTAACCAAAACTGTAGGTTAAGATCAAATAATGTTTGCGATTTATTGTTGCTATCTTACAAGTTAGCAAGCAACCCGACTCAGTCAGCAAACGTGTTCCACAAGCATAGTCACTTTCAAGACGCTTTGTACGACCACCGAAATACTTTGGTGAAAAACTTTTTGTTGTGACCCATTGTGCGCTTTTTCGACCAGAAGTGAAGTCAATTACGCCGATTGAATTGATAGGAGGAAGTGATAATAAGATTGCATGAATAACACATCAGAAAAGCCCTGGGGCAAGCGCGTAGATCTCAATTATTCGTTAGAAAATTTTAACCCTCTCGCCTAAGACGACTAACCCCGCTATACTCCTGCTTTATTTTTCCGCCAACATTGCAAGAGCTCAAGACATGCAAGAGTACATTGATTTTTTCCAACAGAACATGATTCTATCTTTGGTTTGGGTAGGTCTTCTTGTCGCATTTATCATGAACCTCGTGAAATCAGCGACAGCCGCATACAAAGAGATTAACGTAAACCAATTGACTCACCTTATGAACCGTGAAAACGGCGTTGTGGTGGATATCCGCTCTAAAGATGAGTTCAAACAAGGTCATATCACCGACGCACTTCACATTTTGCCGTCTGATATCAAAGCAGGTAACTTTGGTAGCCTTGAAAACCGTAAATCAGACCCAATCATTGTGGTATGCAAAACGGGTCAAACCGCTCAAGAAAGTGCAAACCTACTAGCTAAAGCAGGCTTCGAAAACGTAAGCCTACTGAAAAACGGTTTGATTGCATGGAACGAAGCGAACCTTCCACTAGTACGTGGTAAGAAATAAGGTCGCGGTAAAACAATTTTGCCAGCCTCGTTTATATAAACTGAGCAAATAGAAAGCAGTTGAAGCACTAAGTTGTGATGCTTTGCACGTAATAAGCGCTTCATCTAGTCAAGGTAGATTTGCTCAGTTAGTCTCAGGACAAACCATATTTCTGGGTTTAGATAATCCTAGACCCAACAAATGTTTATTAAGGATTTAAAAATGGCTGAAGCAGCACCACAAGACGCACAACAAAACTTTGCAATTCAACGCATCTTCCTAAAAGACGTTTCTTTCGAAGCGCCTAACTCTCCAGTAATCTTCCAAAAAGAGTGGAACCCAGACGTTAAACTAGACCTAGACACTCAAAGCCGTGAGCTTGGTGAAGGTGTTTACGAAGTAATTCTACGTCTAACTGTTACTGTTAAGAACGAAGAAGAAACAGCGTTCCTATGTGAAGTTCAACAAGGTGGTATCTTCACTGCTGAGCAAATGGAAGCAGGTCAACTTGCACATTGCCTAGGCGCATTCTGCCCGAACATCCTATTCCCATACGCTCGTGAAACTATCTCAAGCCTAGTGGTTAAAGGTACGTTCCCTCAACTGAACCTAGCGCCAGTTAACTTCGACGCGCTATTCATGAACTACCTACAACAGCAAGCTCAACAAGGCGAAGCTGAAGCGTAATTCACGTTTTGTAAGTGACGTGTTGCCCTTCATAGAGAATGAGCACACGTCATATACCTGAAGAAAATGCACAAAGCGTCCTCTCTGCGATGCAATGTGCATTTTTTATTTCTGATAAAAGTTCCTAGTTCCTAACCCCTTGAGAGCGTAAACTCTAGCGATTATGAACTAGATTCTACTAGTAGAAAGACAATTAGGCGGTAGCATGACACAAGCAAATACAAACAATGCTTACGGTAAAGACATCGCAATGACTGTGATCGGTGCTGGCTCATACGGCACTTCTTTGGCAATCTCCCTTGCTCGTAACGGCGCGAACGTCATCCTTTGGGGTCACGAGCCAGAGCACATGGCACGCCTTGAAGCAGACCGTGCCAACCACGAATTCCTACCTGGTATTGATTTCCCAGAGAGCTTGATCATTGAGTCGGATTTAGAAAAAGCCGTTCAAGCAAGCCGTGACTTGTTAGTTGTGGTTCCTAGCCACGTTTTCGGCATCGTACTAAAAAGCTGTCAGCCTTTCCTACGCGAAGATTCTCGCATCTGTTGGGCAACCAAAGGTCTTGAGCCAGAAACCGGTCGCCTACTAAAAGAAGTGGCGTTCGACATCATCGGTGACAGCTATTCGCTAGCGGTACTGTCTGGCCCTACGTTTGCTAAAGAGCTTGCGATGGGTATGCCTACTGCTATCTCTGTAGCCTCTCCAGACGCAGACTTCGTTGCTGACCTGCAAGAGAAGATTCACTGCAGCAAAACTTTCCGTGTCTACGCAAACAACGACTTTATCGGTATGCAACTTGGCGGTGCGGTGAAGAACGTTATCGCGATTGGCGCAGGTATGTCTGATGGTATCGGCTTTGGTGCCAATGCAAGAACCGCTTTGATTACACGTGGTTTGGCAGAAATGAGCCGTCTTGGTGCAGCTCTGGGCGCACAACCAGAAACCTTTATGGGCATGGCTGGCTTGGGCGACCTTGTTTTAACTTGTACCGATAACCAATCGCGTAACCGTCGTTTTGGTTTGGCACTAGGTCAAGGTAAAGACGTCGACACTGCGCAAGAAGAAATCGGTCAAGTCGTTGAAGGCTACCGCAACACCAAAGAAGTTTGGATGCTCTCTCAGCGCATGGGCGTAGAGATGCCAATTGTTGACCAAATTTATCAAGTATTGTATCAAGGAAAAGATGCACGCCTGGCAGCGCAAGATTTACTTGCTCGTGACAAAAAAGCCGAAGGAAAGTAGCACCCTAGCTCCCTTTGCACCTCATCTGAGAAGAATAGAAGTTGTCGGGTCACGGAAGAACCACTCAGGATATTGAGAATGAAACACTGCGAAAAACAAAAAGTCTGGAACAAAATCGTTTCAGAAGCCCGTGAGATGTCAGAGCAAGAGCCTATGCTGGCGAGCTTTTATCATGCGACCATTATTAAGCATGACAGCTTGTGTGCCGCATTGAGCTATATTCTGGCCAACAAATTAAACACTGCATCGATGCCTGCTATGGCAGTGCGTGAAGTGGTTGAAGAGGCATTTGCTGCCGATCCTACTATCACGGACGGTGCAGCTTGTGATATTTGTGCCACGGTCAATCGCGACCCTGCGGTTTCTATGTACTCAATGCCATTATTGTACTTAAAGGGCTACCATGCTCTGCAAGGCTACCGAGTAGCAAACTGGTTGTGGAAGCAAGGTCGTCACGCTCTTGCGACTTACCTGCAAAATCAGATTTCTGTGGCGTGTCAGGTCGATATTCACCCTGCAGCGCGCATCGGTAGTGGTATCATGCTAGACCATGCAACTGGCATCGTGATTGGTGAAACCGCCGTAGTAGAAAACGACGTGTCTATTTTGCAGGACGTCACCCTTGGTGGTACCGGCAAAGAGTGCGGTGACCGTCACCCGAAAATTCGCGAAGGCGTAATGATCGGCGCAGGTGCAAAGATTCTTGGCAATATTGAAGTCGGTCAAGGGGCGAAAATCGGCTCTTGTTCTGTGGTATTGCAAGCAGTGCCACCCCACACAACTGTGGCTGGTGTGCCTGCAAAAATCGTTGGTCGTCCGAAAACGGACAAACCTTCTCTCGATATGGATCAAGGCTTTAATGGCAAATCGCAAAGCTTTATCCATGGAGATGGTATTTAATCGTCATCTGATCCTTTGACAATAATGTGGTAGGTAACTCTCAAGTGCGAAAACAAAATCACCCAGTGCTACGCTCGGCTATTTTATTAACTTGTGCTTTATCTGCCACATATCCCCTCACCTCTTCCGCTGCCAGTCAGCAAGAGTTAAAAGGCGTTTCTAGCGAAATCAGCCGTCAGCGTAAATCGCTCACTTCTCAAGAAAAACAACTTAACGATCTGCAAAAGTCGCTTAAAGACCAAGAGCTTGGTATCTCGAAACTAGAAAGAGAAATTAAGCAAACTAAGGCCGAGTTAGCGCAAGCCGATCAGAACATAAATAAGTTGGAAGAGAAAATTGCACTGCAAGAAGGTCAACGCCAAGCGCAAGAGGAAGAGCTAAAACAGCTCATTCAAACCTACTACGTGACGGAACGCGCCAAAGCCAATGGACATCTGCTCAATGAAGGGGTTGAAGAAGATCGCATCAGTCAATATTTCCAACACTTAGCGAAAGCACGTGCGGAGGTTATTGATGCTATTACTAAAACCACTCAAGAGTTGGCGCACAATAAAAACCAACTTGAGTTGGAAAAAGAACAGATAGAAACCTTGCTTAAGCAGCAATCGGAAAAGCGCTCGTCATTGGCAAGCACGCAATCGAAACGTAAAGGCACGCTAAGCAAGATTCAGAAAAGCATCAAAGACGACAAACGTTACCTTTCAGAATTGCAACGCAACGAAACCCGCCTAAAAGCGGAGATCGCGAAAGCCGCGAAACGTAACGCAGTACCGATGGATGGTATTGCGAAACAACGTGGCAAACTGCCTTGGCCACTCAAAGGCCGAGTCTTGCATAACTTCGGAACCAGACAAACTGGCCAAGTAAACTGGAAAGGCATGGTGCTTTCAGCAAGCTACGGTCAACAAGTCAAAGCCGTTTACCCAGGTACCGTTGTATTCGCTGAATACTTACGCGGTTATGGTCTAGTCGTTCTGCTCGACCATGGTAAAGGCGACATGACGCTCTACGGTTACAACCAAGCATTGACCAAGAAAGAAGGCGATAAGGTAACAGCCGGTGAAGTAATTGCCCTTGCGGGTGATACAGGTGGTCAAGACAGACCTTCACTGTACTTCGAAATTCGCCGTAACAGTGAAGCGCAAAACCCAAAATCTTGGTTAAAGCGTATGTAGCTGTCGTTTATCATCGCAGTTCTAATCAGCACTATCACGACACAAAAAACAAAGGAGCCACTCGGCTCCTTTGTTGTATGTATATTTTGGAAAGTGCTATGCGTAGTAGGTCTCAACCGCATCAATAAAGGCACTAACATCATCTTTGCTTAGCGCATTGATGCCCGCCGCAGCTTCTCGACCACCACCTGTCGGGAACTGTCCACACACAGCCACGGCACCTTGCTTGTTATTCAGTGGCGCGCGAAGAGAAACCGTGTAAGTACCGTCTGCATTTTCAGTTAACACCGCATGCGCAGAGTCTGGGGTTTGGTTTGCAAGCCAGTTGCCATAAACACCACTAATTCGACGTGATGCTGCATTGTTTGGCAGTTCAAATAGCTTGAGCTTCGCACTTTCGTGAGTAGCAGGAACCGCCTGCGCCGCATCCATATCTTGTTGATAAGCCGATTGCAATTGGTAGTAAGGTGACGCTTTATCTGCAATCGCATCGAATGGTGAAACGTATTGCTTCAACGCTTGGTACAAGTCCGCTGGGTGAAAATGAAGGTCGTCTACTTTAGAGCCATAGCCGTTGTAGTTGATTAAGGTGCCAAGCTCTTTTAGCTGTGCTTTCTGCTCTTGATTAAGTCCGGCTTTGTCCGCCAATGCATCCGCTTTAGCGATCAAGTTATCGCCATAAGCAGCGGTAATCGCCCATGTATGAAAACGGCCATCAAGCAGTTTATCGACAATCAACGCAGTACACATGTTGGCATCGAGATCGATGTGCGCGTCCAAATTACCGTGTTGAGGAATCTCGCCCGCTTTGTGGTGATCAGCGTAGAAAACATGCGCGCCTTGAGCCAAAGCTTGCTCTAGACCTACCATGTTCTTTTCCATTGAAATGTCCAACACTGTCAGCTCATCACCCGCTTGCACACCCACTTTTTCCACCAGTTTGATGTCGCGCTTTACGCCTGTCACCAACTCAGCGTTGATGGGATCCGCTAAGCGCAATTGCAGCAATGCAATGATGCCGTCGGCATCGCCATTAAAAATGTCGTAATTCATTGAACGATAGTTCCTTTATCGAGAATCATCTTCCACTAGAAAGTATGGAAGAGCATGAGTTCTATTGTGCGAAATGAGCACAGCAAGTCAACTCAAGGAAGGAGTTGAAAATGAGAGCTGCGCTCTAAACCTTAAGCGTTGAGCCATACTCTCATTTTCTGAAATGAATAAGGAAGGAAAATAGTATTAACTGTGCAGACGACTCACTGCTTCTTCAAGCAAAAGCAACTGTTCCATGCCCTGCTCGGTCGCCACGGGTTTCACCACGTTAAGCATCTGCAACATGCCTTGTTTCACCATTAGCTCGGTAATATCGGTCTTTGATGACATCGCCGATTGGTAAGCTAACCAACTACACGCAATAAGATGCAGCGTGCAAACCAGTGATTTCAACTGCTCTTGGTCGACATTCAATAGCTTCAGCGACACAAACTCTTGCATGATTGCAATGAGATTGGCTTGCAGCTTCTCTTGAACATCAATGTATTCATCATGCAGTTGCTCATCTCGAGAAAGGATTTCTGGCAGGTTCGCGTAGAAAAAACGGTACTTCCACATCAGAGTGAAGATTGAATCGAGGTAGCTTTTCAGCATGGTCAGGCTCTCTTGAGAACCTTGAATTGGAGTAAAGCGTTCTAGCAGTTCCGCAGAGTAAAGCGCGAAAATCTCACGCACGATTTCTTGCTTGTTGCGGAAGTGGTAGTAAAGATTGCCTGGGCTAATTTCAATATGGTCAGCAATGTGGTTAGTTGTAATATTGCGCTCACCATGTTGGTTAAACAACTCCAGTGCGGCATAAACGATTTTGTCGCGCGTTTTCATGGTTATCGTATTCCCTCTTCATTATCGAATCGAGTATAGCGACTTCACCAACCTAGGTCGATAGAGGCTCCAAATACGGTAACATAGCAGACCAGTTAGAATGCCAATCGAGTTCGCAATCAAGTCGTGCCATGAGGTTTGGCGCCCCACATAACCTTGTAAAACTTCAATCACAGCGCTGAATAACAGAATGCTCAGTGCCACAATCCAACGCTGACGCCAGCTTGCTACACAGAAACAGCCCAAGAAGCCAAAACCACTGTACGCCATCGCGTGCTGCATCTTATCTAAGTACGCAATATTCCCCCAATCTTGCAACTCTCCAGAGCTCAAAGATAGGTAAGCAATTAATGTCGCGTAACTAAGTAGCACCAAACGTGCAGCGGTCAGATTCATCGTCAATCCTTAAGCAATTGGGAATGGGAAAGCAGTCACTTGGTCAATATGGTCACAACCAAGAGCCAACATGATCAAGCGATCAACGCCGAGCGCCACACCGGCACAATCTGGCAAGCCTGCTTCTAACGCGCCAATCAAGTGGTAGTCGATCGGCTGTGGCTTCAAACCCATTTCAAGACGCTTAGCATTATCTTGTTCAAAGCGCGCCAATTGTTCTTTCGGGTTATCTAGCTCATGGAAACCGTTCGCCAACTCGATACCTTTGAAGTACACCTCAAAGCGATCAGCAACGCGATTGTCTTGTGGATTAATCTTCGCTAATGCTGCTTGCGATGCAGGGAAATCATAAACAAATGCCGGCACTTGCTGACCAATCTTAGCTTCCACACCGATGCTGAACAGCAGTTGCAGTAAAGTATCGCGATCTTCTTCAGGCTCGGCAATGTCACTCAAGCCCAGCTTTGCCGCCACCGCTTTTAGCTCTTGCATCGAGCCTTCTAACGGGCACACGCCAAGTACGTCAATAAAAGCTTGCTGGTAAGTCATGCGCTCGGCAGCGCCGCACTTCAATACCAGTTGTAGCAGGTCATCCATTTCGTCCATCAGCTTGTGGTGATCAAAGCCGATGCGGTACCACTCTAACATGGTGAATTCAGGATTGTGGTGACGACCATTCTCTTCATTACGAAACGCTTTGTTGATTTGGTAGATACAACCACTGCCTGCGGCTAGTAAGCGCTTCATATGGAATTCAGGGCTAGTCATAAAAAACAGCTTGCTGCCATCGGCATAACCTGGGCCAACAAACTCGGTCTGGAAAGTATGCAAATGAATGTCGGTCACAGTGGCGTGACTCATGGCTGGCGTGTCGACTTCCATCACCTGTCGCTCGGCAAAGAATTGACGAATAGCGGTGATCAACGCGGCACGTTGACGAAGTTGTTCCATAGAAGCAGTAGGTTGCCAGGTCGTTTGCATAACAAGACTCTCAATACATAAGTGAGCGAGGAAAATAGCAATTTTGGCACGCTTTGCCTAGCTCGGCGAGGGGGGATTCATCTTAATTGTATTGGTCTAAATACGAATAAAACTCGATCAGAATTGAAGCAAGCATTCCACGTTCTACAGTACAAAAAACACTCACAACTTACCCTATTATCAATGAGGGTAATGTCGTGCAACACCTGTGTAACATTGAGCAGCTTTACGTTTATCCCTCAACTGTTTCGTGCCGTGATAGCAGTCACATAACCTAGAATTTCTATGCTCTCGTGTGCATTACCGGAGAAAAAACCCAAATACATCAATTTTTCTGCCATAAGGCTCCCCTACACTAACCCTACTACTTTTGAGGGATAGCCTAAAAACGGTGCCCTCACACTCACAATAACAAGCGGATTTCCGCAATCACACACTGGAGGATAACTGTGCAAACTATCACCACAGATATCGCAGTCATCGGCGCAGGCGGCGCTGGTCTTCGTACTGCTATTGCAGCGGCTGAAGCAAACCCGGACTTAGAAGTAGCGCTTATTTCTAAAGTTTACCCAATGCGCTCCCATACGGTTGCTGCAGAAGGTGGCTCAGCAGCAGTTATCAAGGATGAAGATAGCTTAGACAACCACTTCAACGACACTGTTGGCGGTGGTGACTGGCTATGTGAACAGGACGTTGTTGAATACTTTGTAGAGAACGCGACTCGCGAAATGATCCAAATGGAGCAATGGGGTTGCCCATGGAGTCGTAAAGAGAACGGTGAAGTCAACGTACGCCGCTTTGGTGGTATGAAGGTTGAACGTACTTGGTTCGCTGCAGATAAAACTGGCTTCCACATGCTTCACACGCTATTCCAGACGTCGATGAAGTACGACAACATCAAGCGCTTTGATGAGTACTTTGTTGTCGACTTGCTTGTTGATGAAGGTGAAGTACAAGGTCTGATTGCAATCCACATGTCTGAAGGTGAACTAGTTACGATTAAAGCGAAGTCTGTCGTACTAGCAACAGGTGGCGCTGGTCGCGTTTACCACTGTAACACCAACGGCGGTATCGTAACGGGCGACGGCATGGCGATGGCTTACCGTCACGGCGTTCCTCTACGTGATATGGAATTCGTTCAGTACCACCCAACAGGTCTTCCTGGCACGGGTATCCTAATGACTGAAGGTTGTCGTGGTGAAGGCGGTATCATCGTCAATAAAGACGGCTACCGCTACCTACAAGACTACGGCATGGGCCCAGAAACTCCAGTGGGTCAACCTAAGAACAAATACATGGAACTTGGTCCACGTGACAAAGTTTCTCAAGCTTTCTGGCACGAACAACAGAAAGGCAACACCATCAAACACCCTCTTGGTGATGTGGTGCATCTAGACCTTCGCCACCTAGGTGAAGAGTACCTACAAGAGCGTCTACCGTTCATCTGTGAGCTAGCGAAAGCTTACGTGAACGTTGACCCTGCAAAAGAGCCAATTCCAATTCGTCCAACGGTTCACTACACCATGGGTGGTATTGAAACCAACGGCGAATGTGAAACTCGCATTAAAGGTCTATTCGCGGTTGGCGAATGTGCGTCTGTTGGTCTTCACGGTGCAAACCGTCTAGGTTCTAACTCGCTGGCTGAGTTCGTAGTATTCGGTCGCGTTGCGGGTGAACAAGCGGTGAAACGCGCGGCAGAATTCAAAGGCTGGAACGAAGAGTCTATCGCGACTCAAGTGAAAGCTGTAGAAGATCGCATTGCTGCTCTAATGAACCAAGAAGGTGATGAAAACTGGGCTGATATCCGTACTGAAATGGGTCACACCATGGAAGCAGGTTGTGGTATCTACCGCCAAGAAGATTTGATGCAAGCAACGATTGATAAGATCACTGAACTTAAAGCTCGTTACAAGAAAATCAGCATCAAAGACAAAGGCAAAGTGTTCAACACTGACCTTCTATACGCTATCGAAGTGGGTTACGGCCTAGAAGTCGCAGAAGCGATGGTTCACTCTGCGATCCTACGTAAAGAATCTCGTGGTGCGCACCAACGTCTAGACGACGGTTGTACAGAGCGTGATGACGTGAACTTCCTGAAACACTCGCTTGCTTTCTTCAAAGAAGATGCAGCACCAAGTATCGACTACAGCGGCGTGAAGATCACTAAATCTCAGCCAAAAGCACGTCTATACGGTGAAGCGGCAGAGAAAGCTGCAGCAGCTGAAAAAGCCGCTGAAGCAGAAGCGAAGAGCACAGAGGAGCAAGCATAATGTCAGCAAACCGCATTCAAAAAGTAGACATTCTGCGTTACGACCCTGAGAAGGACGCGGAACCATACACGCAAACATTCGAAGTTCCATTTGATGAAACCATGTCTGTACTTGATGCACTTGGCTACATCAAAGATCACCTAGATAAAGATCTGTCTTACCGTTGGTCTTGTCGTATGGCGATCTGTGGTTCTTGCGGCATCATGGTAAACAACGTGCCTAAGCTTGCTTGTAAGAGCTTCCTACGTGATTACCCGAATGGCGTAACTATCGAGCCTCTAGCAAACTTCCCAATCGAGAAAGACTTGATCGTTGATATGACGCCGTTCATCGAGCGCCTAGAAGCGATCAAACCTTACATCATTGGTAACGACCGCAAACCAGAAGACGGCACAAACCTACAAACACCAGAGCAAATGGCGAAATACAAGCAGTTTGCTGGCTGTATCAACTGTGGTCTTTGCTACGCAGCATGTCCTCAGTTCGGTTTGAACCCTGAGTTCATCGGCCCTGCGGCACTGACTCTGGCACACCGTTACAACCTAGACAGCCGTGACAACGGTAAAGATGAGCGCATGAAGCTGATCAATGGTGAAAACGGCGCTTGGGGTTGTACGTTTGTTGGTTACTGTTCTGAAGTTTGTCCGAAGAACGTTGACCCAGCAGCAGCAGTAAACCAAGGCAAAGTGGAGTCTTCTATGGACTTCGTGATTGCGATGTTGAAACCTGATGGTTCACCAAAGAAAGTGGAGGCATAAGGATGAGCAACCGTAAACCTTACGTTCGTGAAATAAAACGCACATGGTGGAAGAACCATCCTTTCTACCGCTTCTACATGGTACGTGAAGCAACGGTGCTTCCTCTAATCCTGTTCACTATCTTCCTGACTTTCGGTCTAGGTTCATTAGTGAAAGGCCCTGAAGCTTGGCAAGGTTGGTTGGAGTTCATGGCAAACCCTATCGTGGTAGCGATCAACATCGTTGCACTGCTAGGTAGCCTATTCCACGCACAAACTTTCTTCAGCATGATGCCACAGGTAATGCCAATTCGTCTGAAAGGCAAACCTGTAGATAAGAAGATCATCGTTCTGACTCAGTGGGCAGCGGTAGCGTTCATCTCACTGATCGTTCTCATCGTGATGTAAGGAGCTTGAGTAATGAAACCGAATTATAGTGTTAATACAGCACCGAAACGTTCTGATGAGCCAATCTGGTGGGGTCTATTTGGTGCAGGTGGTACTTGGTTTGCGATGATCACGCCAATCACAGTACTCGTACTGGGTATCCTAGTTCCACTAGGCATCATTGATGCAGAAGCAATGAGCTACGAGCGCGTGTCTGAATTCGCGACTAGCATCATTGGCGCACTGTTCATCATCGGTACGCTAGCACTGCCAATGTGGCATGCAATGCACCGTGTACACCACGGCATGCACGACCTTAAATTCCACACAGGTGTGGTAGGTAAAATCGCATGTTACGCGTTTGCAGGTCTTATCTCTGCACTAGCCGTTATCTTTATCTTCATGATTTAAGAGACCGACGGAAATGAAAAAAGCTGGCACCTCGCCAGCTTTTTTATTACCTGTTATTTGTATTTATCGTCAGTGCTATTCAATAAAGGTCGCGATTTCATCCAGCGACTTTTTGTGCATCGCATGTTCTGGAATGGTTGCGTCTTCTTCCGGATAACCGGTCACAATCAACATATACGGACGGTCGACATCGTTGTCTCGCCCACAGATCTTACTCAAGAAACTCATCGGCTTTGGCGTGTGCGTCAAGGTACCCAAACCGGCGTTATGTAATGCTTGAAGCAAAAAGCCTGTAGCAATCCCGACTGACTCATGCACGTAATAATTGGCTTGCTCCCCATCGTTACTCATACCACCTTTCTTTTGCGAAAACACCGCGATCAGCCACGGCGCTTTTTCCAAGTACGGCTTACTGGCATTCGTGCCAAGTGGCTTCAGTGCATCTAACCATTCTTGCCCTGCTCGACCTTCATAGAAAGAACGTTCTAGTTCTTCAGCGGCTTGACGGATCTGCCCTTTCACTTCTGCACTGTTAATCGCAACAAAATGCCAAGGTTGATGGTTTGCCCCACTAGGTGCCGTACCCGCTGCTCGAATGCAGTGCTCAATGACTTCTTTCGCTACTGGGCGATCAGAGAAACTTCGAATCGAATGACGGCGCTGAAGTTGCTCAAAGTTGTGTACAGCTCTTGCTGCCATTTCCTGTGGAGGGTACTCAACAAAATCATTGAGTGGATGGTGTTGCTCTTGAGTCGACATAGTGCTTCCTTGCGCTTATTGGGTGTTGATTCACTATAGCCACAAATTTCACCCTCGCCTTTTTATCTTCATAAAATCAATGTGATATTGAGATAAAGCGCAAATATTCAGCCGTATTTCACCAACAAAAAAGAGAGGCTGATAACACGTATCAGCCTCTGCATTACTCTGATTTGTACAGCTATCAGAGCTTTTGGTCACCTATGATCTTATTGCTGTGTGACCTTCTTGGTTTGGTCCATTAAACCAAGAGCACCAAAGCCAGTAATCACATCAAGGTTGGTTTTCAGACCTGTCGCTTCCCCACCACCGATGTAGTTTTGTGGCATCTGCACTTGGAAGTTTTGCAGGTTGTTATACAGCGAGTTCGCCACATCTCGGTTCAGCTCTGCCAAGTACACTTCTCGGTTTGCACCCAGTGCCGCGTACTTCGCTTTCAAGACTTCCGCTTCTGCACGGCCTTTTTCAAGAATCGCTTTTGCTTCAAATTCTGCTGATAGAGCATTGGCTTTTTGAATCGCTAGGTTCGCTTCTGCAATCGCTAGCTCTTTCTCTTTTTCCACCTCAGCCAGTCGCTTGGTTTTCTCAACTTCGACGATTTCACGCTCTGCAATCTGACGTGCAACTTCGACTTCTTTTTGCTGTGCGATGATCGCAAGCTCTTTACTACGTTGAGCATCTTGTACTTCACGGGTACGTTGAATCTCTTTACGTAACTGCTCAGTCTCTGCTTGTGCTTTGGAGGTCTCTTGCTCCTGAATCGCACGGATACGGTCTGCTACTAAGCGCTTTTTATCTGCGAGCAATTGATCAAGCTGCTTCTCTGGTTGCGGGTCACCGATGGTCACCTGCGTCACTTGAATACCGTATTGCTGTAGTGGGTTATCCTGACGGATTGGTTGGCCAGTATTGTCCACTACCGGCACCGTCTTCCAAACCAATTGGTTAGTGCGTTGCAGTTGGTTCGCGTTCGACTGATTCGCGCCCACCGGAGCAAGATCTAGCTCTTCCACTTCTACCTGACGACGCTCTGTCAGATAAATACCTTCACGCAGTTGGTCTCCCAATTTGGATTTGAACTGGTTCAAGCCGCCTTGGAAAAACTCTTCACCTGTGTATTGAGTCGCGGTAATCACCGTCACGTTACGTGCATTCTTCACCAACAATGCATCAATTAGGTTACTGTTGTTGCGGAACTCTTTATGCATCTTCTTCACCGCTTCTGGGTCATTACTTAACTTGAAGCGGAATGTCACTGGGATCTGACCAATGTAGGTATCGGCAAAGCGAACCTGAATCGCATCAAGGCGTTGATAAAAATCTTCGCCCTTGCTGTTACCAAATGACACGGTGATCACTTGGTCATACTTGGTAATCTTGGACAGAAACGGCATGCGAAAGTGAATGCCCGGCTCTGTGAAGACGTCCAATTCACCAGTGATGTTGTTCTGATGCACATAGCTGTAACCCGCATCGGTCATCAGCACTGAGCTGTTAATCGTTAAGCCTATTGCCAGCAGCGGAATACCAAATACGGCTGCTTTCAATCCTTTATGTAGTAACTGACGTCTCTCTTCCACCTTTAAACCTCGTCCTAAGCCTCTGCTTTCCATTTTGTTCTCCTTTTTGGATTGTCATTGAGTTAAATCGATAAAAATCAAATTGCTATGCAACTCGCTGACAACGAGGTCTAATGTATCAAATTGTTACATTAAGAAATAATCGAAAGATTCATGAAATAAATAAGATTTTTACGAATAATACAAAATCATCAGAAATTTGCGAAAGATATCGATGTTTTGCACAGAGGCATCAAAGAGAGGAAAATAGCGGACAATAAAAAAGGCCGCCGAAGCGACCTTTTCAATCAGAAAGTCTAAGGTGAATTACTTCACACGACCTACGTATTCACCAGTACGAGTGTCAACTTTGATCACTTCGCCAATTGCGATGAATAGTGGTACACGTACTACAGCGCCAGTTGATAGTGTTGCTGGTTTACCACCTGTACCTTGAGTATCACCTTTCAGACCTGGATCTGTGTCAGTAACTTCTAGTTCAACGAAGTTTGGTGGAGTAACAGTAATTGGGTTACCGTTCCAAAGCGTGATCATACAAGTGTTGTTTTCTACCAACCACTTAGCGTTTTCACCAACCGCTTTCAAGTCAGCAGCGATCTGCTCGAAAGTTTCGTTGTTCATAAAGTGGTAGAATTCGCCGTCTGAATATAGATAATCTAGGTCGATATCCATTACGTCTGCCACTTCACAAGTGTCACCAGACTTGAATGTTTTCTCTAGCACTTTACCAGAAAGAAGTTTACGAATTTTAACGCGGTTGAACGCTTGGCCTTTACCTGGTTTAACGTATTCGTTTTCCAGAATTACACAAGGCTCGTTATCAAGCATTAACTTAAGGCCGCCTTTAAATTCATTGGTGCTAACTGTAGCCATTTTTTCCTCTTACATTCTTAGAGCTAAATTCAATGCCGCACATAATAACCCGAAAAGTCGAATCTGTTGAGCAAAACTGGCTCAAACAGTTAGCGAATGGGATCTCCGATCCTGCAAAATTGCTGGAAATGTTGGAAATCGATCCTTCACCATGGCAGGACGGGTTCGCTGCGCGTAAGCTGTTTGCACAGCGTGTACCGCAAAGTTTTGTCGATAGGATGGAAAAAGGCAATCCTTACGATCCACTTTTGCGCCAAGTATTACCTTTGAGCGAAGAGTTTGAGGTACATGAAGGCTATTCGAATGATCCGCTAGAAGAGCAAGACAACGAACTTCCAGGGTTGCTCCACAAATACCGCAATCGTGCATTGATGATAGTGAAAGGTGGTTGTGCGGTGAATTGCCGTTACTGCTTCCGTCGCCACTTCCCATATCAAGAGAATAAAAGCGGCAAACAGGCGTGGACGAAGTGCTTGGAGTACATGGCACAGCAGCCAGAACTCAATGAAGTAATCTTCTCTGGTGGCGATCCTCTGATGGCGAAAGACGATGAGATCCACTGGCTGCTTGAACACATCGCAAAAATCCCACACATCAAACGCCTGCGTATTCACAGCCGCTTGCCTGTGGTGATCCCTGCACGTATCACCGACGAACTATGCCACCTACTTCGCGCTTCTCGTCTACAGATCGTATTGGTGACGCACATTAACCACGCCAACGAAATCAACGCTGAGTTTGCTGCTCAAATGGCGAAGCTAAAGCAAGCTGGTGTCACTCTGCTTAACCAAGGTGTACTGCTGAAAGACGTTAACAATAGCGTTGAAGCACAGGTTGCGCTAAACGAAGCGTTATTCGATGCTGGCATTTTGCCGTACTACTTGCACGTTTTGGATAAAGTCCAAGGTGCGGCGCATTACTTTGTTCCCGACGAAGAAGCCAAAGAAATCATGCGCGGTGTGATCACGCGAGTTTCTGGTTACCTAGTGCCTAAGCTCACCCGTGAAATTGGCGGTCGCCCAAGTAAAACACCACTGGATCTGCATCTAGAATAAGTTGCTCGCCGTATAAAGATTGTCGTTACGAGCAAAAGCTTTTGTTCGATCAGACGGTCTTATCTATGCATACTCCGCAAATTTGGAGGTTAAGATGCAAGCAACTTTTGAACACCTTTTCGATCTTGGCCCTTTTAGTTGGGCTGCGCTGCTTTGTTGTGCCATCAATGGTTTAATGATTGGCATTGAGCGCCAAACTCGCGGTAAACCCGTTGGTATTCGTACCGCAATTTTAGTTATCTCAGGTACTTACCTATTTATGTCGATGGCGGTCTCTTTGTCGCCAAATACATTAGATCAAGCCCGTGTACTTGGTCAGATCATTACTGGTGTCGGCTTTTTAGGTGCCGGTGTGATGATGACTCAAGACGGTAAAATTCACGGCGTGACTTCAGCGGCCGTCATTTGGGTGTTGGCGGGGCTAGGCTTGATGATTGGCTTGGGTTACTTATCACAGTCGATCATCATTACCGTATTGGCACTGACCGTTTTACTCGGAGTGGACAAAGCGGAAAACCGCGTCAAAGCATTGCGTCGTGGTGTGCACCAGAAAATGCAGCAACGAAAAACATCAACGCGTTTAGTTAAGTAATCAAGCACAATAAAAAAGACCCCGACATCATGCCGGGGTCTTTTTGTATCTGGCGTTAAGTTAGGAAGGTGACTTAACTTTTGGCGAAGCTCGCTAACTATTTAGCGAAGTTCACGATTGGGAAACACTTGAAGAAGCCGTTGTCCGCACAGTTTAGAAGACCAATTTGAACACCGTCGATTTGGTCAGTCATGTTGAAGAAACCTAGCTGGAAGTTAGATTTTTTAGAGATACTTGCCAGACCGATATCTGCCATTGTGTAACCTTCAGAGTAGTTCACAGCACTCCAGTTTAGACCTTCAACGTTGTTAGTTACGTTTACCGCACCTAGGTTAAGACCCGTTGTTTGGCCTTGGTTCCAGTTGAATAGACCTAGAGAAACACCCTTCATCTCTTGGTTTACTTTAGACGCACCAAAGAAAAGACCGAAGTTCACACCAGTAGTACGGTCTGTTTCAGACATACCTAGTAGAGAGAAATCGACACCTTTTACTTCGTTCACTTGACCGTGAAGAACCGCAAGACGAACACCACCAACAGAAGAGTTAGAAGGTGCGTTAGTGTTGTCGATAGTAGAGAACATAACTGGTGAGCTATCAGCAAGAGCAACAGGTGAAGCGATAACGGCTGCAACAGCCAGTGACGTCATTAGCTTTTTCATTTTTATCTCCATGGGGGAATTTAGTGTTTACAACACACTGTAATGTTCAAAGTTTGCGTCATTTTAACCAAATAAATGTTAGCGGGAAGTCATATTTAACCGCTTGAATAAATAAGCAATTGATTCATCAAACTTATTTTTCTGCATTTTTCCTGACCGTTTGCGCACAATAGCCACACAATTGCGTATTTTTAAACCAATTAACCTGATAAAAATTAAGCGTAATAATTACTCACTAACTATCAGATTAAAAAGAAAAAGTAAGAATAAACCTACAAACTTACGCACAGAAAGCTCTGTCCCAAACTAACAGACACAAAAAAGCCGAGGCATTCACCTCGGCTTCCTAGTTTGGTTTGGTCGGTTGTCTTTAAGCTATAACGTCTTAGAGCAAAGAGAAAGCGCGGAGTTTACACACGTAAATGAGCACTTTCGATGCAGCTATAAGGCGTTAGAGCGACAAGACAAGCAGCAAATTACATCATGCCGCCCATACCACCCATACCGCCCATGCCACCCATATCAGGCATACCTGCGCCGTCTTTTTGTGGTAGGTCAGTAACCATCGCTTCAGTTGTGATCATTAGACCTGCTACTGATGCTGCGAATTGTAGTGCGCTACGAGTTACTTTAGTTGGGTCTAGGATACCCATCTCTAGCATGTCGCCGTATTCGCCTGTTGCTGCGTTGTAGCCGTAAGAACCTTCACCCGCTTTCACGTTGTTCGCTACTACTGACTCTTCGTCACCTGCGTTCTTCGTGATTTGACGGATTGGCGCTTCCATTGCACGTAGTGCAACACGGATACCAACGTTTTGCTCTTCGTTGTCGCCTTCTAGGTCAACAATCTTAGATGCAGCGCGGATTAGTGCAACACCACCACCAGCAACTACGCCTTCTTCAACCGCTGCGCGAGTCGCGTGTAGTGCGTCTTCTACGCGGTCTTTCTTCTCTTTCATTTCAACTTCAGTTGCTGCACCAACTTTGATTACTGCAACACCGCCAGCTAGCTTAGCAACGCGCTCTTGTAGTTTCTCTTTGTCGTAGTCTGAAGTTGCATCTTCGATTTGCTGACGGATTTGAGCAACACGACCTTGGATCATTGCTTCTTCACCCACGCCATCGATGATGGTTGTGTTTTCTTTTGTGATTGCAACGCGCTTCGCTTGACCTAGGTCTTCTAGTGCTACTTTTTCTAGCTCTAGACCTACTTCTTCAGAAATCACGATACCGCCAGTTAGGATAGCGATGTCTTGTAGCATTGCTTTACGACGGTCACCAAAACCAGGCGCTTTCACTGCTGCTACTTTAACGATGCCACGCATGTTGTTCACAACTAGTGTTGCTAGTGCTTCACCTTCTACGTCTTCAGCGATGATCAGTAGTGGGCGAGATGCTTTTGCTACTGCTTCTAGTGCTGGAAGAAGTTCACGGATGTTCGATACTTTCTTATCGATCAGAAGGATGAATGGGTTTTCTAGATCAACGCTGCCTGCTTCTTGGTTGTTGATGAAGTAAGGAGATAGGTAACCGCGGTCGAACTGCATACCTTCTACTACGTCTAGCTCATCTTGTAGCGCTTGACCTTCTTCAACAGTGATAACACCGTCGCGGCCAACTTTTTCCATTGCTTCAGCAATGATGTTACCTACGCTTGAGTCAGAGTTCGCAGAGATAGTACCAACCTGTGCGATTGCTTTAGTGTCGTTACACTCAACAGATAGCTCTTTTAGTTGCTCAACCGCTGCGATAACTGCTTTGTCGATACCGCGCTTAAGATCCATTGGGTTCATACCCGCTGCTACTGCTTTTAGACCTTCGTTTACGATTGCTTGCGCTAGTACGGTTGCTGTTGTTGTACCGTCACCCGCTGCGTCGTTTGCTTTAGACGCAACTTCTTTAACCATTTGTGCGCCCATGTTCTGGAATTTGTCTTCCAGCTCAATTTCACGCGCTACTGATACACCATCTTTAGTGATTGTTGGTGCACCAAAAGATTTGTCTAGAACTACGTTACGACCTTTAGGACCCAGTGTTACTTTCACTGCGTCCGCTAGAACGTTTACGCCTTCTAGCATTTTAACTCGTGCGTCATTACCAAATTTAACGTCTTTAGCAGCCATCTTTGATTTCCTTTCTAAATTCTGTTTTTGATTGCGTTTTGAATCAGAGCAAAAAATTACTCAACGATTGCTATTAGTCGACAATAGCCATGATGTCGTTTTCAGACATGATAAGAACTTCTTTGCCGTCGATCTTCTCAGTCTTAGTGCCGTAACCTTCAGCGAAGATAACGGTATCACCAACTTTAACGTCCAGCGGTAGCACTGTGCCGTTCTCTAGGATGCGGCCTTTACCCACAGCTAGAACAACACCGCGAGTCGATTTTTCCGCAGCAGAACCAGTTAAAACGATGCCACCAGCTGACTTAGATTCAACTTCTTTACGTTCAACGATAACTCGGTCATGTAATGGACGAATGTTCATCGGTCGTCTCTCCTGAAAATTTCCATGATTATTTGATAATTGCCCGCTCAGGGGCACGTGATCTGTATATAAGGGCAAAGCTAAGGATCCCAAGGGGTAGACGTGAAATTTTTGTGACTTAGTTAAAATAACCAGCAGCTAAGCAACGGTTTGCGTGCGAAATGCTCGCTCGCCGAGGCAATGGCTTTCTTGTATCCTTTCCCTTCCCTCACCAGATAGACGTCAAAAATGTTGGAAAAGAATAAGCCGGGCAACCAGGCCGAAGACAAACATGGTTTGTTGACCGCCTCCATTCCCGACACCTTACGCAAAATGACCGTACCCATGACCATGGGCATGATCGCGATTTTGATGTTTAACTTGGTCGATACCTTCTTCATCTCGTTATTGGGTACCGAAGCGCTCGCGGCGATCAGTTATACCTTCCCAGTAACCTTTGCGGTGAACTGCATCACCATGGGTATTGGTATGGGATTGTCGACCAATATCGGCCGCCTGCTTGGTCAAGGACATGCTTCTCAAGCAGCTCGCTTTACCAGCCATGGTTTACTGCTCGCTGTTGTTTTAGTCACCATCGCCTCGACACTGGGTTTCTTTACTATTGAGCCACTGTTCAGCTTACTCGGGGCAAAAGAAGACTCGATTCCACTGATTGAGCAGTACATGCAGGTCTGGTATTTAACCATTCCTCTATTGGTGATCCCAATGGCAGGCAATAGCGCTATTAGGGCGACAGGTGACACCAAAACCCCAGCCAAGATCATGATGCTCGCAGGGCTTATCAACGGCATTCTCGATCCTCTGCTGATCTTTGGTTACGGCCCTTTTCCTGAGCTCGGTATTCAGGGCGCTGCTATCGCCAGTGCATTCAGTTGGTTTGGCGCGCTCTGCGGGTCTTTCTATGTATTGGTGAAACGCGAGAAATTACTTGCCGCACCGCACTGGTCGCTCATCAAACAAGACTGGCAACAAACCTTAAAAATAGGCACACCGGCAGCACTATCGAACGCAATGAACCCATTATCGGGCGCGATTTTGATGATGATTTTGTCTAGCCACGGCACCGCAGCGGTCGCGGCTTATGGCGCTGCGCAACGTATTGAATCAATCTTGATTTTGGTGCTGATGTCGCTGACCTCTGCACTCACCCCGTTTATGGCGCAAAACTTTGGGGCTAATAATCCTGCTCGTGCATTCTCTGGCTGGTTCCTGAGCATGCGCTTTGCGGTGGTCTTCCAAGGCTTTATCTTTTTGATGATGGTGCCTCTCAGCATTCCTCTTGCTGCGCTTTTCTCTCAAGAAGCAACGGTAAAAGACTTGCTGTGGCATTATCTATTAGTCGTGCCATTTAGCTACGGCTTCCAAGGGATTGTGATGATGTTGGTGAGTGGCTATAACGCGATGCACAAACCGCTGCGAGCCTTCCAGTGGAGCTTTATGCGCTTGTTCGTCTTTACGTTGCCAGCGGCATGGATAGGCAGTCAGCTTTATAGCATCGAAGGTTTGTTTATTGGTATTGCTCTGGGTAACACATTGGGCGGGTTGTTAGGCTATCTCTTTGCCCTGCGCGAGCGTCGCCTGACGTTAGCAGAGCACCCAAGTTCTTAACTCGGCACAAAGCCTGTCTCAAACAAACTTCAGCTCGGACAAATTTCAGATAATAAAAAACCGCGGATAACCGCGGTTTTTTTGATTTTGACTTTATCAAGCAGGCTTAGAATAGCTCTTCAGCAACTTGGTATAGGTCGTTGCGTACTGGACGCTTCATGTTCTCGATTGCATCGATGATGTCGTGGTGAACCAGTTGCTCTTTCACGATACCAACACAACGGCCGCCGTGACCTTCCATTAGTAGGTGAACAGCGTAGTTACCCATGCGAGATGCTAGAACACGGTCGAATGCTGTTGGACGACCACCACGTTGGATGTGACCAAGAACCGTTGCGCGAGTTTCACGACCAGTTGCCGCTTCGATCTCTTTCGCTAGTTCGTTTGCATCCATCATCAGCTCAGTTAGCGCGATGATTGCGTGTTTTTTACCTTTAGAGATGCCATCTTGGATGTTGCTGATTAGCTTCTCTTTATCTAGACCAGTTTCTGGAGTGATGATGTACTCACAGCCACCTGCGATTGCAGACATCAGAGTTAGGTCACCACAGTGACGACCCATGATTTCTACGATAGAAATACGCTGGTGAGAAGAAGACGTGTCACGTAGACGGTCGATTGCATCGATAACTGTGTTTAGTGCAGTTAGGTAACCGATTGTGTAATCCGTACCCGCGATGTCGTTATCGATTGTGCCTGGTAGACCGATACATGGGTAACCCATTTCAGTCAGTTTCTTAGCACCCATGTAAGAACCGTCACCACCGATAACAACTAGTGCATCGATACCGTGCTTTTTAAGGTTCTCAATCGCTTGTTCGCGTACTGCCACTTCCTTGAATTCAGGGAAACGTGCAGAGCCTAGGAATGTACCACCCTTGTTGATCACATCAGAAACGCTAGAACGATCTAGCTTTGCGATGCGGTCTTCGTAAAGACCTAGGTAGCCATCGTAAACACCGTAAACTTCCAATCCCTCAGATAGTGCTGTACGAACTACGCCGCGTACTGCAGCGTTCATACCAGGTGCGTCACCGCCACTTGTTAAAACACCGATCTTCTTAATCATGCTCACCCTCGATCTTTGGCAATCAATTTATTTAATTTTCTTTTAGGCCCCTTGTTACCAAGCAACCTGCATAATCCAGAACTGTGCGTTATGTTACATTTCCTCTACAGGAATACCAATGAAAACACACTTTTTTATGTAACTTTTCTACTTATGTAAGAGTATTACAGTTTCTCTTTGCAACTTCGTTGATTCACATCAGGATCACGATTCTTAGCAAGTAGTGATGGAAAGATAGTCAATAAGCGTCTATTTGTCGTCACGCTTGGTCTGATTTTTCGACCGCTACCAATCTTGTGCTTTTTGCTCTTTCTCTGGTCCAAATATCACCGATAACGGATCTTGGTGGATTAGCACATCTGCCTCTGGAAACAAGGCCAACAAATTCGCTTCCACTTCATCTGCAATATGATGGGCTTCTATTAAAGGTAGATGATCATTCAACTCTAAATGCAATTGAATAAAACGCGTTGGCCCAGACATTCGGGTACGGAGTTGGTGTACACCCAAGACACCTTCGACCTTCAAACACTCTTGACGAATTTGCTCCAGCTCTTCATCAGGTAGCTTTCTATCTAGTAATGTTTGAATCGCTTCGCTGACCATCTTGAACGCGCTGTACAAAATAAAGATACCGATACCGACCGCAAACACCGCATCGGCTTGCGTTACCCCAAAATAGCTCAAACCTAGCGCCACCATAATGGCACCGTTCATATAAAGGTCTGTTTGGTAATGCAGAGAATCTGCAGCGATAGCTTGGCTGCCCGTCATGCGCACTACACGCTTTTGGAACATCACAAGTCCAAATGTCATCACCATAGCAAACAGTGAAACGTAAACACCCAACTCTGGCGATTGCAGATCTTGTGGACGGAAGAAGCGCTCGATACCGTTTAGGATCAAAAACACCGCGGAGCCCGAGATAAACATCGCTTGTGCCAACGCAGCTAAAGACTCGGCTTTGCCGTGCCCGAAGGTGTGTTCTTTATCTGCCGGCTGGAGGGAATAGCGCACCACAATAAGGTTCACTACCGATGCGGCAATATCCAACATGGAGTCAATTAATGAGGCAAGTAAGCTGACAGAGCCCGTCACCCACCACGTGATGACTTTGACAATCAAAAGAAGCGTCGCCACGATGGTTGCCGTCCAAGCTGCCATCGTCACTAAACGTGCGTATTGCTGTTTCATAATCAAATAGTTAACTCAAACCGTGCTTTGAGTATACCTTGAGAATGATTTAATGAGTATGAAATCGCCAAGATCAAAAAGAGGCAGCACTCTGGCTACCTCTTTCACTTTATCTTTCAACGATTAGCTGTTGTGGTGCTTTTCCATGCGTTTTTGCATTTTTTCGCCACACTTTTGTTGACGCTCTTTTTGTAGCTCAACAAATTTTGTTTTTTGCTCAGGAGTCAGAACACTCAGCATTTGGTGTTTTTTCTCCATCATCTTAACGCGGCGTTCAGTTTGCTTCTCAACCATTTCTTTCGCTAGGTCGTTTGCCGCTGCTTCGTCGAAGTTATCCGCCAATAGTAGCGCTTGTACTTTGTCGTGGTGTGCTTGACGCTCTGCCATGCGAGCTTCGTGACCGTCGGCGAATTTCGCTTTCATTTCTGCTTTGTTCGCTTCTCGCATTTCTTTTAGCTGGTCTTTCTGTGCATCAGTTAGGTCTAGTTGACGCATGATGCCACGGTCCATACCCATACCACATTCACCGCGATGACCTTTGTGGTCTTTACCGCCGAATGCGAATGCACTCGCTGTACCTAGAGTTAGAGGTAGAACAACAGCCGCTAGTACTAATTTCTTTGCAGTTTTCATAATGAGATTCCTTACACAGGTTAGTGATTCTTCTGAGCTGTTCTCACAGCGCTTGAGTGTAGAATACGACCTACTAGGTAAAGCGACGTATAGAGACCGTAAAGAATCGTAAAGAGTGATTTTTACACTCATTCCTCCTCGTCATTACCATGTAATATTAAAGCAACCACGAATGATAAATAGGTATTCAAATGGCGAACATTCTTTTGATTGATGATGACACAGAGCTAACCAGCCTACTGAAAGAAGTGCTGAGCTTTGAAGGGTACGAAGTCAGTGAAGCCAATGATGGTGAAGCAGGCTTATTGGCTATTAACAGTGAGATCGATCTTGTACTGCTTGACGTCATGATGCCAAAACTCAATGGAATGGAGACCCTAAAACGCCTGCGCGAAAACTGGGAAACACCAGTATTGATGCTCACCGCCAAAGGTGAAGAGATCGATCGCGTAATTGGCCTAGAGCTTGGCGCCGATGATTACCTACCAAAGCCTTTTAGCGACCGTGAACTGTTAGCGCGTATTCGAGCTATCTTACGCCGCACCAGCAGTACTCAAAAGAACACCAAGAACAGCGATTGCATTGAGTATCGAGAAATCAAACTCTACCCAGGCAAACAAGAAGCGTACTGTGAAGAAGCTCTTTTGGATTTAACCACGACCGAATTTGCGCTGTTAACGCACTTTGTGCAGAACCCAGGCCAAGTGCTAACGAAAGAAACCCTCAGCCTTGATGTGCTTGGTAAACGCCTTGCTGCCTTTGACCGTGCGATCGATATGCACGTCTCCAACCTACGTAAAAAATTGCCAGACCAAAGCAACGGTAAGCCACGCATTAAAACCCTACGAGGGCGCGGCTACATGTTGATTGAGGAGGATTAATGCGAGCACCACGCTTCAAACTGCCGAAGATAAACAGCTTGTATGGACGCATCTTTGCCATCTTTTGGTTCACCATGTTCTTGGTTCTGATGGCGGTGCTGTCATTGCCACACCTTGACCCACGGAAAGCACGCGACATCCCACAAGACCACTATCAGCGTATGATTGACATACGTGACGGCATTGAGAAGAAGTATCGCAAGCAAGATAACCTCGGCAAGATTTTGTTCAGCATCGAAGGTCAGCGACGTAGCAAGCATGATCCGCGTCCGCGTATCTTCTTTTCTGATCACGAAGGCAATGTGTTAACCACATCGAGCCACAAAGACTTCAAACTGCGTGCGCTGCAAAACTTTGTCACCAGCATTGAAGATCAGTCGCAGCCGAAACAAAAACTCTACGGCCGCTACATGATCGCAGGCCCGGTGCCGATCAAAATCGCTAACTCTGACTTATTGATGTACGTCGGTTTTAAATGGAACGAGCCGCCGCCGATCATGTTGCGCCTGTTTGATCACCCATTGCAATTGCTGCTCGCCGTCATGTTGGTGAGCACACCGCTACTGCTGTGGCTCGCATGGGCATTGAGCCAACCAGCTCGACGACTGGAAACCGCGGCACAGCGTGTGGCCAAAGGTGAGTTTGTTATCGACCCGAATCTGGAAAAAGGCACTACGGAGTTTCGCCAAGCAGGTACCAGCTTTAACCAAATGGTTGAGGCGGTGAATCAAATGATTTCTGGTCAGCAGCGTTTACTCTCGGATATTTCTCACGAGCTACGCTCCCCGCTGACTCGTCTGCGTATGGCAAGTGCGTTGGCGACTCGTAAACAAGGTGAAAGTCCAGAACTGACTCGTATTGATACCGAAGCCCAACGCTTAGAACAGATGATTGCCGAGCTGCTTGAGCTGTCACGCATGCAAGTGAACAGCCACATGACGCGTGAAACCCAGCCGATTGCTAGCTTATGGGAAGAGATCATTAAAGACGCACAGTTCGAAGCGGAACAGATGGGTAAAACGCTTAGCTACTCTGCTGTGCCAGAACGCAGTATCTCAGGTAACCCGAAACTGTTGATGAGCGCGGTAGAGAACATCATCCGCAACGCGATTTACTACGGCAAAGACGAAGTGAAAATCAACATTCAGGATTCATTCGATACGCTACGCATTGTGGTGGATGACAACGGTGAAGGCGTACCAGAGGAAGAGTTGGAAGCGATTTTCCGTCCGTTCTATCGTGTGTCGACCGCGCGCGACCGCCATTCAGGTGGTACAGGGTTAGGCTTAACCATCACCGAAAGTGCGATTCGTCAGCACAGTGGTTCGATTATCGCAAGTCGCAGCCCATTGGGTGGTTTACGCGTCACCATTACCCTGCCATTGATCAGTGAGGCAAAATAACCCCACAAAGATCAAAGTTGATAATGATTTTCATTAACATTAAAGTAAATCCTCCATTAAGGAGGATTTACAATGTCGCACACTTTCCCAGAGCTTCCGTACAGCTACGATGCGTTAGAGCCTTACATCGATGCGAAAACCATGGAAGTTCACTACAGCAAACACCACAAAACCTATTACGATAAATTCATGGCTGCCGCCAAAGGCAGCGTTCTCGAGACCCAAAGCCTCGATGACATCTTCGCTAGCATTTCTCAACACAGCCCAGCTATCCGCAACAATGGCGGTGGTTACTACAATCACATCATTTACTGGAACTGCATGTCACCAGATGGTGGCGGTGAGCCTCAAGGTGCTCTTGCAGAGGCCATCAACGACAAGTTTGGTGACTTCGAAAAATTCAAAGACGAATTTGCCCAAGCGGCTATCAATACCTTCGGCTCTGGCTTTGCTTGGCTAGTCGTAAAAGATGGTGAGATTCACATTACCTCCACCAGCAACCAAGACAACCCTCTGATGGACGTTGCCGCAGTACAAGGCGTGCCAGTTCTAGCATTGGATGTGTGGGAGCACGCTTACTACATCAGCTACCAAAACCGTCGTCCTGAATACATCAACGCATGGTGGAATGTCGTCAACTGGCGCGCAGTGGAAGAGAACTACGCTCGCGCTCTGAGTTAATCTATCCAAATGAGGGCAACACAATGAAGTGGTTGCCCTCTTCTATTACCCGTCATTGTGTTGAATCTCGCTTCTCATGGTGACTTGGGTATATACTGCTCGCCTGTTTTGACCAATCTAATTCAATACCATGTTTGATATCGCTCTATACGAACCAGAAATCGCGCCGAACACCGGCAACATCATTCGCCTGTGTGCTAACTGTGGTGCGAATCTCCACCTGATTGAGCCACTGGGTTTCGATCTAGAAGAGAAGAAAGTCCGCCGCGCAGGTTTGGATTACCACGATTTGGCTCGCGTGACTCGTCATAAAGATTATCAAGCATTCTTGGAATACTTAGAGAAAGAGAAACAAGGCAACTACCGCCTGTTTGCGTGTACGACAAAGACCACAGGTCATCATGTGGATGCAAAATACCAAGAAGGCGATGTTTTGATGTTTGGTCCAGAAACACGCGGCCTGCCAGCAGACGTGATTGATAGCCTGCCAATGGAACAACGTATTCGTATTCCGATGATGCCGGATGCGCGCAGCCTGAACCTTTCAAACGCCGTGGCGATTATTGCGTTTGAAGCATGGCGTCAAATGGGCTTTGAAGGCGCGTTGTAAGCACTGCAAATAACAGATACTAAAAAGGGCGCTGAATGCGCCCTTTTTCTTTTCTTACTTACCGGTTGAATCAGTTGAGCTTGTTGCGATCATTGTCGTCTTTACGCTCGTATTCACCTTCGAAGGTGTTGCCATTATCCGATTGAGAATCAAATGGGTCACGACGGAATGGGTCTTGCTCAAATGGACCTTGATTTGAGAAGCCACCTTGGAAGCCGCCACCATTCATGGTCTTCACGACCATCTTGCTCATTAGGTATTTCGCAATCGCCGCTCGTGGTGCTGGCAACAACACCAACATACCCAATGCGTCGGTCATGAAACCTGGTGTTAACAGCAATACACCTGCAACTGCCAGCATCACACCTTCAAAAATCTGTTGAGCCGGAAGCTCACCTTGCTCTAAGCGACCTTGCACTGACATCAATGTCTGGATGCCTTGGCTACGCACCAAAGACGCACCAACAAATGCAGTAATCAATACTAAAGCAATCGTAGGCCAGAGACCTAAGAAGCCTCCCACCTGAATAAATAAGCCGATTTCGATGATCGGGACGAAAATAAACGCCAATAATAAGATAGGAAACACACGCCCTCCTTTGTTGATTTCAGTGTAATGGCAAAAGCCTACTAAGCTCAAACGAATCGTTGTAAAAAAGCGTGTTCATACTAGGGAGAATGCGTTGCGCAAAAAACGCCCTTTGAATAAAGGTGCATATACAAAAATTGGTCGTTGAAAAGTGCTATTTTCGGACTCTTAATATCCATGTTTGTCGAGGAAAATCGCCTACCCATAAAGGGTTATTAATATCCCGTTCATACTTTGCAAAATATTGACGCATCAAAAGCGAAAAAGGTGATCCACTTACTATTTTTATGCGCTAGGTGCAGTATGATGTGCCACATAAGTCAGGACGGTTTTTCCAGCCAAAAACTCTGATGAATGGATTCTAGATTGCAGAAATGGCTAATAAATAACTTAAATATCAGAATTATTATCTAAGGATCCTGTTATGGCTACACTATCTGATGCTCCAAAGACAGCAAACCAAGCCACTCGTATTGAAGAAGATCTATTAGGCCAACGTCATGTCCCTGCCGATGCTTACTACGGCATCCACACACTTCGCGCTATCGAAAACTTCAACATTTCAAGCACTACCATCTCTGACGTACCTGAATTTGTACGTGGCATGGTAATGACTAAGAAAGCCGCTGCACTAGCAAACAAAGAGCTAGGCGCAATTCCAAAAGACGTTGCTAACTACATCCTAGAAGCGTGTGATTTGATCCTTGAAACAGGTAAGTGCATGGATCAGTTCCCTTCAGACGTCTTCCAAGGCGGTGCAGGCACGTCAGTGAACATGAACACTAACGAAGTTATCGCGAACGTTGCACTTGAACTTATGGGCAAGGAAAAAGGCCAATATGAGTTCATCAACCCGAACGATCACGTAAACAAGAGCCAATCAACAAACTGTGCGTACCCAACAGGTTTCCGTATCGCGGTTTACAACAGTGTTCATCAGTTGATGGAAGCGATCGAATACCTAAAAGGCGCATTCGAGCTTAAAGCACAAGAATTCAAAGACATCTTGAAGATGGGTCGTACTCAGCTGCAAGATGCGGTTCCTATGACTGTGGGTCAAGAGTTCCACGCATGGGCTGTAACACTAAACGAAGAAATTCGTGCTCTAGATTACACGTCTAAGCTACTACTAGAAATCAACCTAGGTGCAACAGCAATCGGTACTGGTCTAAACGCACCAACAGGTTACCAAGCGCTAGCAGTTAAACACCTAGCAGAAGTAACTGGCGTTGAAGTGGTTGCAGCAGAAGACCTAATCGAAGCGACTTCTGACTGTGGTGCTTACGTAATGACGCACGGTGCGCTGAAACGTCTAGCAGTGAAACTGTCGAAGATCTGTAACGACCTTCGTCTACTTTCTTCTGGTCCACGTGCAGGTCTTAACGAACTGAACCTACCAGAAATGCAAGCAGGCTCTTCAATCATGCCAGCTAAAGTAAACCCAGTTATCCCAGAAGTAGTAAACCAAGTTTGCTTCAAAGTTCTAGGTAACGACAACACGGTTTCTTTCGCAGCAGAAGGCGGTCAGCTACAGCTAAACGTAATGGAACCAGTTATCGCACAAAGTGTGTTTGAGTCTATCTCTCTACTACACAACGCGTGTGTGAACCTACGCGATAAATGTATCGATGGCATCACTGTGAACAAAGAAGTTTGCGAAAACTACGTTTACAACTCTATCGGTATCGTAACTTACCTAAACCCATACATCGGCCACCACGAAGGCGATATCGTTGGTAAGATCTGTGCAGAAACAGGTAAGAGTGTACGTGATGTAGTTCTAGAACGCGGTTTATTAACTGAAGAAGAGCTAGATGACATCTTATCGGTTGAAAACTTCATGCATCCGACTTATAAAGCGAAACGCTACGAGTAATCGCATGTGAAAGGGGCCCCTGACGGGGCCCTTTTTTAGGCTCGAATACGGTTAACCACAATTTTTATGCGCTTTTTATTGCCGTAAGCCGCTCGGGTTCTGATTTTCTGAACACTTACTCCTGTTCCTGAGTGCTCAAAAAATCAGAATCATTAAAAACTAAAAGAGGTATCAATATGGTAATGGTCGAACTCTTCGTGGTTCTGCTCTTCATTTATTTGGGGGCAAGAATCGGTGGTATCGGCATTGGTTTTGCCGGTGGTGCTGGGGTAATTGCATTGTCTTTAATCCTAGGTGTCCCGACAAGCCAGTCTTTCATCCCTGTCGATGTAATCCTGATCATCATGTCTGTAATTACTGCTATCGCTGCAATGCAGGTAGCGGGTGGTTTGGACTGGATGGTTCAGGTTGCGGAAGACTTTTTGCGTAAACATCCCGAACGCATCACCTTTTACGCACCTATCGTGACATTCCTAATGACACTACTTGCGGGTACTGGTCACACGGCATTCTCTACTCTTCCTGTTATTGCAGAAGTAGCGAAAGGCCAAGGTGTTCGTCCTTCTCGTCCATTGTCTATCGCGGTAGTAGCATCGCAAATCGCTATCACAGCGTCGCCAATCTCTGCGGCTGTTGTAGCGTTCGCAGCAATGCTTCACCCATTTGGCGTTGACTACCTAACGCTACTAGCAATCTGTATCCCAACAACGTTCATCGCTTGTATGATCGGTGCATTCGTAGCGAACTTCATGGGTAGCGAGCTTAAAGACGATCCTGAATACCAAGACCGTCTAGCAAAAGGCCTGATCAAGCTAAACACAGAATCTAAGCGCGAAATCCTGCCAACAGCGAAGAAAGCAACCTTCATCTTCCTAGGCGCAATCGCATTCGTAGTATGTTACGCAGCAGCAATCTCTGGCTCTGTTGGCCTTATCGAGAACCCTGCGCTAGGTCGTAACGAAGCTATCATGACGGTTATGCTAGCAGCTGCGGCAGCTATCGTAATGAGCTGTAAAATCGACGCTGGCAAAATCCCAGCAGCAGCAACATTCCGCTCTGGTATGACAGCGTGTGTGTGTGTTCTTGGTGTGGCATGGCTAGGTTCTACGTTCGTTAACGCGCACGTTGACGGCATCAAAGAAGTGGCTGGTGCGTTACTAGCAGACTACCCATGGATGCTAGCACTTGTTCTATTCTTCGCTTCAATGCTGCTTTACTCGCAAGGTGCAACTACCGTTGCGCTTATGCCAGCAGCACTAGCAATCGGTGTGGCACCACTTACCGCAGTTGCGTCTTTCGCAGCAGTAAGTGCGCTATTCGTACTGCCAACTTACCCAACGCTTCTAGCAGCGGTTGAGATGGACGACACGGGTTCAACTCGTATCGGTAAGTACGTATTCAACCACCCATTCTTCGTACCAGGTGTGGTGACCATCGCTTCAGCGGTAGCACTAGGCTTCGCATTTGGTGGTCTACTGATCTAGTAGAAACAGAGTCTTACTCGGGGAGCTTCGGCTCCCTTTTTTATTGCCTGTCGCGTTGGATAGCGCTTAACAAATCTTCACTTCCATGAAACTTATTGGCTAGCCAGCAGGTCTGATTGAGTTACACTAACGGCAACTATCTAAGATGAATTGAACCTTTTATGCGTGCATTATTTTCCGTCTTACTTTTAGGGCTTATTACCTTCTCTGCGCCTTCTTTTGCGCTGTTTGGTAATGACACCCAAAACACCTTTGGCAGCAGCAACGATACCTTTGTGTCTGTCGATCAGGCTTTCCCATTCAACTACTACCAACAAGACGGCAAACTGATGCTGGACTGGCAAGTACGCGATGGTTATTACCTGTATCAAGAACGCCTATCGGTAGCGGGTGAGAAAGTATCGCTAGGCGAACTGCAAATGGAAGACGGAACGCCGCATAAAGATGAATTCTTTGGTGACGTGCATATCTACACTCAGCCTCTGTTCGTCAACGTACCAATGCATGATTGGCAAGACGGAGCACGCGTGGTAGTGCAATACCAAGGTTGTGCGAAAGCAGGCTTCTGTTACCCACCAGAAACTCGCGTGATTCCTATCAGCGCGTTTACTTCATCGAACTCAGATTCAACAGCGGCGACGACTGCACCAAAAGCAGAGCAAACACCAACGGTAACGCCACCAGCGGCGCAATCATCTACGTCTGGCGACACATCATCGGCTCCAGTAACACAGCAAGATAGCCTTGCCGCAAACCTAGCTGATAACTGGTGGACACCACTTCTGTTCTTGGCGCTTGGTGTGGGCTTGGCGTTTACACCATGTGTGCTGCCGATGTACCCAATTCTGACCAGCATCGTGCTTGGCAGTGGCAAACTGAGCCAACGCCGCGCGCTAGGCTTGTCGTTTGTCTACGTGCAAGGCATGGCGCTGACTTACACCCTACTCGGCCTTGTAGTCGCGTCTGCTGGCATGCAGTTCCAAGCAGCGATGCAACATCCTTATGTGTTGATTGGTTTGAGTGTGCTGTTCGTGACACTCGCATTGTCTATGTTTGGCGTTTATAACCTGCAACTGCCAAGCGGCGTACAAACTTGGTTAAACAACCTCAGCAACAAACAACAAGGTGGCAGCAGCGCAGGCGTATTCGCCATGGGTGCGATTTCAGGTCTGGTGTGCTCACCATGTACCACGGCGCCTCTGTCTGGTGCGCTACTTTACGTTGCACAAAGTGGTGACTTACTGACAGGTGGTATCGCGCTTTACGCACTGGCGATGGGTATGGGTATTCCACTCATTCTTGTTGCAGTATTCGGCAACAAACTTCTGCCAAAAGCTGGAGGTTGGATGGATCGCGTTAAGACACTGTTCGGCTTCATTCTGCTGGCTGCACCTATCTTCCTACTTGAGCGCATCATGCCAGAAATGTGGGCAACGGCATTGTGGTCAGCACTGGGCATCGCGGCTTTTGGTTGGCTATACCACATCAAAAACAGCTTAGAGTTTGGCGGTTGGAAGCAAAGCGCAGTAGGCATCATTGCCGTGCTTGGCCTGTTTGCTTCTGCTCAACCAGCACTGAACTACTGGTTTGGCGGTAATACCACTACACAAACTCAGCAAGCAACCGTGAGTTTTACTCGTATTGCTAACGTGGCAGAACTTGAGGCTGCACTTACTCAAGCGAAACAAGCCGGCAAACCAGTGATGCTGGATTTCTACGCCGACTGGTGCGTAGCATGTAAAGAGTTCGAGAAATACACCTTCCATGACCCAAGCGTCGAAGCCAAACTGCAAGACTTCGTTCTTCTGCAAGCAGACGTAACCAAGAACCAAGTGCAAGACATCGAGCTGCTTAAGCATATGAATGTACTTGGTTTACCAACGATTGAGTTCTGGGATGCCAATGGCGAACACGTTTCAAACGCTCGTTTGACGGGCTTTATGCAAGCCGAGCCTTTCTTAGAGCACATCAACCGATTCTGATGATGAATCTTTCAAACGCCAGTGATTTTTCACTGGCGTTTTTTGTTGTCTCAATAAAACCAAGAAAGTTGCGTTTATATGCAATTTTTCTAATAAAAGTCGATTTAGTTCAGACTTTTAGCGGATAAATATTGTCCACATTCTTAAAGGTGGACAATAATTCCATTAACGAAATAGTCAAAAGTGTTTAACGTCATGGATTCGACCTACACCATTATCATCGCTGATGATCACCCGCTGTTCCGCAATGCCTTGTTCCAATCGGTACACATGGCTGTGAGTGGTGCCAACCTTCTCGAAGCGGATACGCTGGACGCTCTACTCGCGTTGCTGGAAAAAGAAGAAGAGCCAGATTTGGTGTTGTTAGATCTCAAGATGCCAGGCGCCAATGGCATGTCGGGCTTGATTCACCTTCGTGCTGAATACCCAGATCTTCCTGTGGTAGTGGTGTCTGCCAGTGAAGAGCCTAGCGTGGTCACGCAAGTGAAGAGCCACGGTGCGTTCGGATTTATTCCAAAATCGAGCGACATGCGTGAGCTGGTCAATGCCCTTAACCAAGTCCTTAATGGCGACCCATACTTCCCAGAAGGCTTGATCACCAATAACGCAGCCTGTAATGACTTGGCAGAGAAAATTGCCGCACTTACCCCTCAGCAATACAAAGTATTGGGTATGCTTTCCGATGGCTTACTCAACAAGCAAATCGCTTACGAGCTCAATGTCTCCGAGGCCACCATCAAAGCGCACATGACGGCAATTTTCCGCAAACTGGGCGTGAAGAACCGAACTCAAGCCGTCATCCTACTGCAGCAAATGGAACCCGAGCAGTAATGTGTTAGTAAATATATCTAATTCACATTTATATGACGCAAAAAGAACAACAGACGTTAAAATAAACAGGCTGCACTATGTAGCCTTTTCATCCCTCTGTTAAACCGCTAACTCTGGGAGGTCATACTTTGCTAAGTATTCTCGTCACTCAATTCGTCGTACTCTGGGCCGTCATCGACCCGATTGGTTCAGTACCCGTTTATCTATCACAAACTCAACACCTCACGGCAAAACAGCGTCGTCTCGTCGCGTTGAAAGCGATTGCCATTTCGATGGGTGTGTTGCTGTTCTTTCTTATTGCCGGTCAGTTGTTGCTGGAAGCAATGCAAATCCCATTACCCGCGTTCCAAGCCGCTGGTGGCTTAGTGTTATTGCTGTTTGCATTATCGATGATCTTTGGTGAAAGCAAGCCAGAACAAGAACAAAAACTGGGCGAAGAAGTCAGCCACTCCGATCTCGCTGACTTAGCCGTTTACCCTCTTGCGATCCCTTCGATTGCATCGCCGGGTGCCATGATGGCCATCGTGATGCTCACCGATAACAACCGCTACTCTTTCATCGACCAAGCTATGACCGCAGGCGTCATGATTGCGGTACTTCTGGTTACCCTATTCTTGTTACTGGGTGCAAACACGATTCAAAAAGTGATTGGTAACGTAGGCGCAGCCATCATCAGCCGCGTAATGGGGCTTATCCTTGCTGCTGTTGCACTGAATAATTTGCTGCTTGGTATAAAAGATTTCTATGTTAATTGATAAAACTCTTAGACCTTTGGCTAATTTAACATCAAATTAACATCACACTTTTATTCCCACCTCCTCTCAAACGCCCTAAAAACGGGCGTTTTTGCTTTTTAGCGTGCCGACTAAAGTTGAAAAGAGTTCTTGCCAGTGCCTTGCTAATGTACATGTTGAAACATTTTTTTAACAACAATACCAATCGTAAGGAGACGGCAATGGCATTTGAAAGCGAAGAAAGAGCCAAAGCCTACTGGGACAAGAACGTGAAGCTCATGATTACCCTGATGGTCATCTGGTTCGTAGTGTCTTTCGGCTGCGGCATTTTATTTGTCGACGTACTTAATCAATTTCAATTAGGTGGATACAAACTCGGGTTCTGGTTTGCTCAACAAGGCTCCATCTATGCCTTCCTAGGTATTATTTTCTACTACGCGTGGAAAATGCGCCAAATCGACCGTGAATTCGGCGTAGATGAGTAAGGAGTAACTCAGATGGATTTGAAAACTATTACCTATCTGGTGGTTGGCGCGACGTTCGTCCTCTACATCGGTATTGCGATTTGGGCTCGTGCGGGCTCAACTAAAGAATTCTATGTAGCAGGCGGCGGTGTAAACCCTATCGCTAACGGCATGGCAACCGCAGCAGACTGGATGTCAGCAGCATCGTTCATCTCAATGGCAGGCTTGATTGCCTTCATGGGGTACGGCGGTTCGGTATTCCTGATGGGCTGGACAGGCGGTTACGTACTGCTTGCACTTCTGCTTGCGCCATACCTACGTAAGTTCGGTAAGTTTACTGTGCCAGAATTCGTAGGTGAGCGTTTCTACTCTAACGCAGCACGTATCGTAGCGGTTGTGTGTCTTATCATCGCATCAGTAACTTACGTTATCGGTCAGATGAAAGGCGTGGGCGTGGCGTTCGGTCGTTTCCTAGAAGTGGATTACTCAACGGGTCTACTGATCGGGATGTGTATCGTATTCATGTACGCCGTAATGGGCGGCATGAAAGGCATTACCTACACGCAGATTGCTCAATATTGCGTACTCATTCTTGCTTACACTATTCCTGCAATCTTTATCTCTCTGCAACTAACAGGTAACCCACTACCACAGATCGGCTTAGGTAGTACCATACAAGGCACCGATGTTTATCTACTCGATAGGCTCGACCAAGTGGTCACCGAGCTCGGCTTTAGTGAATACACCACCCAAGTCCGTGGCGACACACTAAACATGTTCGTGTACACCATGTCATTGATGATCGGTACTGCGGGTCTGCCACACGTAATCATCCGTTTCTTTACCGTGCCTAAGGTTCGTGATGCACGTACATCAGCAGGTTGGGCACTAGTTTTCATCGCTATCCTTTACACAACAGCACCTGCAGTATCTGCAATGGCACGTCTAAACCTAATGGATACCGTTAACCCAGCTCCGGGTCAGCACCTTGCTTATGATGAGCGTCCTGATTGGTTCAAGAACTGGGAGAAAACAGGTCTACTAGGCTTTGATGATAAGAACGGCGACGGTCTGATTGAGTACACATCAAACCCAGCAACCAATGAGCTGAAAGTTGACCGTGACATCATGGTACTAGCAAACCCAGAGATTGCTAAGCTACCTAACTGGGTTATCGCACTTGTCGCAGCAGGTGGTCTGGCAGCAGCACTATCGACGGCTGCAGGTCTACTACTGGCGATTTCGTCCGCAATATCCCATGACTTAATCAAAGGTGTGATAAATCCGAACATATCCGAGAAGAAAGAGCTGCTCGCGAGTCGAATTTCCATGGCAGTCGCCATCGCAGTCGCCGGTTACTTAGGCTTGAATCCGCCAGGGTTTGCAGCCGGTACGGTAGCGCTCGCCTTCGGTCTGGCAGCATCCTCCATCTTCCCTGCGTTGATGATGGGTATCTTCAGTAAGAGCATCAACAAAGAAGGCGCAATCGCAGGTATGATTGCAGGTATCAGTATCACGCTGTTCTACGTATTCCAGCATAAAGGCATCCTATTTGTTGCTGACTGGACTTACCTACAAAGCTGGGGTCAGAACTGGTTCCTAGGCATCGAACCAAACGCATTTGGTGCAATTGGCGCTGTGTTCAACTTCATCGTGGCATTCGCTGTATCGAAAGTAACGGCAGAAACACCACAAGAAGTAAAAGACCTAGTCGAGCACGTACGTGTACCAGCAGGCGCTGGCGGTGCGGTAGACCACTAAAATATAACGCAAACCACAAAAGCCCCGCTTGGGGCTTTTTTATTCGCTAGATTAGGTTAATTTAACCTTATGAAGTTGTAGCAAGGAAGCCAACATGTTCAAAAACAAGCACTTTATTATCGCTCTGTTGATCGCCCCAATTCTTTCTTTGATCGCTTATTTCGGTACAGACATGGCTCTGAGTGAAAAGCCTCATGCCGCTAAAGAAGGGGAAAGCTACAAACTGGCCAGCAAGTCGAATTGCCGTTATACCAGTGGGTTGTGTGATATGGAGAATGGCGACTTTAAAGTGAAGTTTCGCTCAGAAAAGCTGACTCAAGATAGCCTAGAACTATCTTTACATGCGGCTTATCCACTGGAAGGGGTGAAGCTTTCAGTCGTGGATAGCCAAGAGCAAAACGCACAGCCAATTGACATGACGCCAGCGGATCAATCCGGACAAAACTGGACCATCACTTTGCCTAAGCCTACATCAGCCGAGAGTTGGCTGCGTGTTGCGATTCAATCTGAAGGCACGCTCTACTACGGAGAAACGCAAACGGCGTTTGTGAAATATGAAACCCTGTTTACGGATAAATAACTTACTTGCTCCATAAGGCTTGAAGACGCATTTGAGCCGACCTTATCTCGCGAAAGAATACCGAGCTTAATTGTAGGGATTGAGCTCTCCCACTTCAGCCGATACTGAGTCCGAGTATCGGCTTTTTTTGTTGTGTTATTTCCTCAAAAAAGCTGTGGTTGCTAATCGACAATTAATTGATAATAATTATCATTATCTTAAGTGTCGAGGTAACTATGGACAGCAGCCAAGCCATCTACAACGCCTTTTTTAAAGCGCAAGACCGATTCCTTCATGTGTATGCGCCAAGCGGATTCGAACCCGATGTGATTCATGATTACATCCATTGGGGTATGGTGCTGTCGTCCATCTACGATCACGATGCAGAGCACGAAAACCTGTTGCTGTGCGAGCTGTATTTGCGCCAAGTCTACTTCCATCTTCTCGACGCGATTCAAGACCCTACTCGTAGTCGTATCTTCCGCCGAGTCTGCCTCGATTCCATTCACACTCCGCTACTTTGTCTCAAACGCTACTACTACCAGTTTGAGGATGGCGATGTGAAATTTCTCTCATTACAACAACAATTACGTCTGATACAGACGCCACTCGATTAAACAAAAGGAACCTACCATGACCACGGAATTCCGTATCGAAGCGGACAGCATGGGCGAAGTCAAAGTCCCAGCAAACGCTTTGTATCAAGCCCAAACTCAACGCGCTGTCGATAACTTCGCTTTCAGTAAACACACCATGCCGGCTGGCTTTATCCAAGCTCTCGCTCACATCAAACAAACTGCAGCGCTCACCAACGCTCAACTTGGCTTGCTAGAAGGTGATATCGCCAATGCTATCGCCGATGCCGCTCAAGCAATCATTGATGGTAAGCACATCGATCAATTCCCTATCGATGTATTCCAAACCGGCTCGGGCACCAGCTCAAACATGAATGCTAACGAAGTGATTGCAACATTGGCGTCTGAGCACCTAGGCGGAACGGTCAATCCAAATGATCACGTCAACATGGGTCAAAGCAGTAACGACGTAGTGCCTACTGCGATTCAAGTTAGCTCTGCGATTGCGATTGAAAAACAGCTACTGCCTGCACTGTCCCACCTAAGTGAAACACTAGAGACTAAGCAACAAGTTCTGAAAGATGTTGTGAAAACAGGTCGTACGCACCTCATGGATGCGATGCCAATTACCTTCGCCCAAGAGCTTGGTGGCTGGCAGTTCCAAATCGAACACGCTAAACAAGCCATTGAGCAAACACTGCCAGCTGTGAAAGCGTTAGCCCAAGGCGGAACAGCGGTGGGGACTGGGATCAACGCCGATCCACGCTTCGCCGATCTTTTTGCCGATAACCTAACGCAATCAACGCGCATCGAGTTTGCTTCAAGCAAAAACTTCTTCTTCAATCTCAGCAGTCAGGATGCGATCGTCGCCCTATCGGGACAGCTCAAAACAACAGCAGTTGCGATCATGAAGATCGCAAACGATCTTCGTTGGATGAACTCAGGTCCACTAGCCGGCTTAGGTGAAATCGAACTGCAAGGCTTACAACCGGGCTCTTCTATCATGCCTGGCAAAGTGAACCCTGTGATTCCAGAAGCAGCGGCCATGGCGTCGGCACAAGTGATTGGTAACGACGCGACAATTACCGTTGCAGGTCAATCGGGTAACTTCCAACTTAACGTGATGCTGCCAGTGATTGCTCACAATGTACTAGAAAGCATTGAACTGCTGTCGAACAGCGCCGTTGCTTTGGCAGACAAAGCCATCGCGACGTTTGAAGTGCGCCAAGACAACCTTGATGTTGCACTGGCGAAGAACCCGATTCTGGTCACCGCACTTAACCCTGTGATTGGCTACCTAAAAGCAGCTGAAGTAGCGAAGAAAGCCTACAAACAAGGTCGCGCTATCATTGATGTCGCGGAAGAAGAAACGGACTTAGATCGCGCCACATTAGAAAGATTGCTCGACCCAGCCAAACTGACTCAAGGCGGCGTTGCAGAGTAAGCCACCGACCGATCACCCCCTTAAAGCAAAAGACCTCCAAACGGAGGTCTTTTTTCTAGGCGACTCGATTGAGTACCGAACGCAGCTTCAAAGGTTTCACTGGTTTGGCGATAAAACTGAACCCATTGGCTTTAATGCCTTCCATCATGTCATCGGTTCGGTCGGCACTGATGATCACCCCTTCAAAGCGATTACCCAGACGCAAGCGACATTGCTGCAACACTTCTAATCCTGTTCGACCGTTGTCTAAACGATAATCGGAGAAAATCACATCCGGCAGCCAATCGTCTTCGATCGCTTTCAGACTCTCAACGATGTCGGTCGCAATGCGAATATCACACCCCCAGCGTGAGAGTAAATTTTCCATTCCGACCAGAATATCTGGCTCATTATCGACACACAGCACACGAATATGGCTCAAGTCAGATTGTGCACTCTTCACTGCTTTGACTGCCGGAATGTGCACCTTCTCTGCCTTATCTAAGGTAATCGAGAACACGCTGCCTTGACCAAACCACGAACGCATCGAGATTTCATGCCCCAGCACTTGAGCAATACCTTTCGAAATAGCCAAACCTAGTCCCAGACCTTGGTCAGAACGGACTTGAGTACCACGATTAAACTCTTCGAAGATCTCTTGTTGCTTCCCTTCTTCGATGCCCATGCCGTTGTCCCATACATCAATACGCACTCGCCCTTGTACGCGACGCACACCGAGCGCCACTTTGCCATTCGGGCTATATCGGAACGCATTGGTAAGGAAGTTCTGCACCACGCGGCGCAGCAATTTCGGGTCAGATTTCACCATCAAAGATGATGGGATCATGGTGAACTCAATGCCTTGTTGTTTCGCTAGCGCGCTGAATTCCGCATTCAAGTTTGCCAACACATCATTGACCGCAAAACCATGCACATTGACGTCCAACTTGCCCGATTCCAAACGTGAAATATCCAGCAAGTCACCAATCAAATCTTCCGCAGCGCCTAATGCACTCTCAATGTGAGTCGACAGCTTTTGGGTTTCACTGTCTTTGGCAACTTCCGACAAAGAAGAAGCAAACAGACGAGCGGCATTCAGCGGCTGCATCAAGTCATGGCTTACCGCGGCTAAGAAGCGCGACTTGGATTGTGACTCATGCTCAGAACGTTGGGTCGCTGCCACCAGTTGTTTGTTCAATTGTTCCAACTCACGAGTACGAGCACGAACACGTTCTTCTAGTGTCTCATTAGCGTCTTTCAGAGCTTGCTCCGCATCGCGGAACACGGTGATATCGGTAAAGCTCATAACGAAACCACCACCAGGCATTGGGTTGCCTTGCACTTCAATTACGCGACCATCTGGACGCACACGGGAAGAGGTATGTCTCGTACCTTGTTCAAGGTGATAAACACGGCGACGAACGTGATCTTCAGGGTCACCCGGACCACACAAACCTTGCTCAGCATTATGACGAATCACATCCGCAATCGGACGCCCGACTTGAATCAATCCCGGCGGGAAGACAAACAACTCCAGATAACGTTGGTTCCACGCCACCAACCTTAGTTGCTTGTCGACCACGGCGATGCCTTGTCCAATATGTTCAATCGCACCTTGCAATAAGCCACGGCTGAAATCGTACAGCTCTGAGGCTTCATCAACGATGGTCGCTACTTCCTCAAGCTGCATGTTTCTGCCTTGTAAAGCAGAAGTAAGTACTAACTTAGCTGAAGAGGCACCAAACACACCGGCAAGTACGCGCTCGGTATGTCGAATCAAGGTAGAGGGAGCTTGTTGATTGGGAAGCAGCTCTTCGCGTTGCTGACTCCAATAGGTTTGGAAGGCGGATTTCACTCGTGTTCGTCCGACAAATCGTGACGCTAACATCTCAAGTTCACTGACCGTTACACGGCTCTGATACAAGCTGATGTTTTCACTTTCAGGCAACGGCGTACCAACGAATGATGCCGATTGTAAGCGTTCACTTATGCTTGGGCGCGTAGCTAGTGATACCGCGACAAAACACGCGGTATTTGCCACTACACTGAGGATCATGCCCCAGTCAGAAACAGCAATACCAAAGCCTGCCAATAAATCAGGCGGAGTGATCAACCAAATCAGCAAGTTGTTACTTGCGTCGCCTGCCAGCATGTCGGTTTGGCTCATCAAAGTAATCAACCAAATGGTGAAACCCACCAGCAAACCCACATACACGCCTTTCTTATTGCCCTGACGCCAGTACATACCGCCAAGCAGAGACGGAGCGAACTGGGTAATCGCAGCAAACGAGAGAAAACCTATCGCAGAGAGTGAGTGGATACTATCTAAAGCCTGATAAAAGCCCCATGCTCCAATCAAAAGAAGCAGAATAAGTCCGCGACGTATACGTAATAACAGCGTAGAAAAATGATGATGATTGCGTTTTGATAACTTCATCCGGCGCAAAATCAACGGCATCACCAAATCGTTAGATACCATAATCGCTAAGGCAATGGTCGAGACGATGACCATGCCGCTTGCCGCAGAAGTACCGCCCAAAAATGCCAGCAAGGCGATGTCATTCGCGCCCACCGCCATCGGCACGCTGATCACGTACGTATCTGCAGGGCTGCCACTCAACAGGCTTTGCCCTACCCATGCGATTGGCAGAACGAAAATGCCCATCAGAATCAGATACAACGGGAACAACCAACGCGCGACGTGTAAGTCTTGTGCCCGTTCATTCTCAACCACCATGGTATGGAACTGACGTGGCAAACAGACAATCGCCAGCATGGTCAGAATGGTATGAATCAGCAAGGTCGGAATGTTAGGTGACTCATAGGTTTCAGCAGCAATATCGGCAAGGTGGAAGCTCTCGGTATCCATCGCGAGCCAAACAATAAACACACCCACCACTAAAAACGCCACCAACTTGAGCACTGATTCAAACGCAATCGCCATCATCATGCCGCGGTGATGTTCGGTGTTATCGATATGACGCGTACCAAACAGCATGGTGAAGATCGCCATCGCCCCGACCACAAACCAAGACACACTGTAGTTTTGATAACTGAGATCAGATGCTAAATCTGGCGCGATGATCTCCAACCCCATGGTGATACCACGCAGTTGCAAAGCGATATATGGAAGGATGCCTGCCACCGCGATTAAGGTGACAACCACCGCCAAGCCTTGTGATTTGCCATAGCGGGCGGCAATGAAATCGGCAATGGAGGTGATGTGCTCGCGCTTGGCAATCAAGATCAGCCGAGCGAGGACGCGCCAGCCGATAGTAAACACGATGATCGGTGCGATATAGATGGGTAGGAAGGACCAAGGATTGTTGCTCGCCTGTCCGACCGTGCCGTAGAAGGTCCACGACGTACAGTACACCGCAATCGACAAACTGTAGATCCATGGTCGCCAACGCGCTAACCATCTCTTTTGTTTGTCACCGTACCAAGCGATTAAAAACAGGATTCCCAAATACGCCAAAGAAACGGGAATCACTAGCCATCCTTGCATCCGATATCCTTTCTTACTTTTCTTGCCTTTCTTGCTGTTTTTAAAGCAAGGAATAAAAAAACCTCTCCATAAGGGAGAGGTTTCATTTAACACTGCTTTCACAACAGAGACAAAGGTTAGTTTTTAATCTCTGTCACAGAAGCTTAATTCTGTGCTTCGGGTGCATTGGCTGAGAGATCAACCACATGACTTTCATCATTTTGAGGATCAACTTTGATAAACAGTGCAATAAAGCCCATCGCCGCCATCAACCAGAAGATATTCGCACCCCAGTGCTCGTAGCCCCAACCACTGATCACTGTCATCAACGCGATAAACGCACCCAGTGGGATTGCGTTATATAGTGCCTGTAATGCCACCATCTTGTTCTCAGCTGAGTTCTGGATGTATTGAATCGCAGCAATGTGCGCCATGGCAAACGTCACGCCGTGAAGCATTTGTACTACCACCAACGCCAAAATAGAGGTCGTAGACGCAGTCATGCCCCAACGCAGCATCACACCACCAGCCGCAACCACAAACAGAGTGCGCAAAGACCAGCCAGCGAACAGACGCTTACTCAGAGCAAACACAGCAACTTCAGCTGCCACGCCCAAGCTCCATAAGTAGCCAATCACATCTTCTGAGTGACCAGCCGCTTTCCAGTGAATCGCGCTAAAACCGTAGTACGCCGCGTGGCTACCTTGGATTAACGCCATCAACACAAGGAACTTCACGACCGGTTTATCCGTCAGTAACGCTGAGAGTTTTGGACGCTCAGAATGTTGACCTTCGCGAGTCACTGGCATTGGGTTGGTGTTACGCATTGCAAATAGGAGCGAGATAAAGACACCGACCATCGCCGTGTACAAAATCATGTCAGAGCCAAACTCTGCCACCAAGTAACCCACCACAGTCGAGCCTGCAATAAAGGCAACCGAGCCCCACAAACGGGTACGACCGTAATCGAGCATTTTCAAACGAGCGTAGTAGTTCGCCATCGCATCCGACAAAGGCACTACAGGACCACAACACAAGTTGAACAAGACGGTGGCAAGCGCCATCAACCAGAAGCTGCCGCCAGTGAAAAAGTGGAAACCAACAAATATAAGGGCAGCAAAACTCAACCAGCGTAATGCAGGCATAAGGTGTTCGACTTTATGCAAACGTGGGGTAAGTACCATGTTCGCCACACAACGCGTCGCTAAACCTAGACCCACTAACAGACCAATATCTGTTGGAGAAACGCCCTGCTCTTTAAACCACAACGACCAAAATGGCAGATACACGCCATACGCAAAAAAGAATCCGAGAAAGTACTGGGAAATCCAGCCATACGGAGAGGGTTTCAACATCACTGACATCCTAAAAAACGACAAAAACTAACGACTTCCGCCACGTAAACGTTTGGGACGCGGAATTATGGATCGCAATGCGTAATAGAAAAAGGGAAGAATCGGCAACTTACCGTTTCCTCAATGGCACAGGGTCTCGAAATGCAAAATTAGATTGTGACGATTTAGACCAAAGTCGTCTGGCTTCGGCAGGGAAATTTGTCAGACTTAGAATGTGTTCCCACCAAATTTAGGTGCTCTCATGCCTGACAAATTTAATATGCAATCTCCACCGTTCGACCGCCTGACTGACGCACAGCAAAATCGACTGCGCTCGTCTCTTGATGTGGCGTACTACCGAACGCGAGATGTCATTTTAGCTTGTGGGCAAGACAACCCTCACCTGCACGTGCTGATTAAAGGGGCTGTAGAAGAGCGCTCAAAAGATCAAGACGAAGTGTTTGCTCACTACGCCAACGATGACATGTTTGATGTGCGCTCTTTGTTTGAAGAAAGCGTGCGCCATCAATATGTGGCACTGGAAGATACTCTATCGTACTTGCTGCCCAAAGAAGTGTTTCTTGAGCTATATAACGAGAACGGACAGTTCGCTGCCTACTTCGATAACAACCTATCGAAACGCCAAGCCCTCATTGAAGCAGCTCAACAGCAACAAAACCTCGCCGAATTCATTCTGACTAAAGTCGATAGCAGTATCTATCATCCACCGATGCTATTGACGCCCGATATGCCAATTAATCAGGTCACTAAAACACTTAAAGACAATGGCATTGATGCCGCTTTGGTTCAGCTTAACCAAGATGACCCACGCCTAGAGCAATATCCATCAGCGCATCCCTACGCGATAGTTACACGAACCAATATGCTCCATGCCGTAATGCTTGACGACCATCCACTCGATACACCAGTGAGTAAGATTGCGACCTTCCCTGTTTATCACGTCGATGATGGTGACTTCTTGTTTAACGCCATGATCACCATGACGCGCAATCGCATGAAGCGTCTAATGGTGTGCGAAGGCAATCAAGCGGTTGGTATGTTGGATATGACACAAATCCTCAGCGCGTTTTCCACTCACTCACACGTACTGACACTCAGTATTGCACGAGCCAGCAGCGTGGAAGAGTTAGCCCTAGCTTCCAATCGACAGCGTCAGTTGGTGGACAGTTTGCTGACTAACGGTATCCGCACTCGCTTCATCATGGAGCTTATTTCTGCTGTAAACGAACAAATCATCGAAAAAGCGTTTGAGCTTGTGGTGCCACCAGCACTGCACGAGCACTGCTGTCTGATTGTGCTTGGCTCGGAAGGTCGTGGAGAGCAAATCCTTAAAACGGATCAAGACAACGCACTGATCATCCAAGATGGGTTGGAATGGGAACATTGCGCCGAAGTCATGCAAACCCTCACCCACACCTTGCAGCAACTGGGCTATCCACTCTGCCCTGGCAAAGTCATGGTTAATAATCCGAAATGGGTTCGAACGCAGCAAGACTGGATTAAAACGCTCGATGGTTGGATTGCCAAAGCACAGCCAGAACAAATCATGGATTTAGCCATCTTCAGTGACGCCCATGCGGTCGCAGGCAATCGAGAGTTACTCACGCCTATCGCAGATCACCTCAGAGACAGCATGAAAGATCGTATGTTGATTCTGTCCGATTTCACTCGTCCTGCTCTGCAATTTTCCGTGCCTCTTACTCTGTTTGGTAACGTAAAAAGTGCTAAAGATGGGCTAGATATTAAGCGCGGTGGCATTTTCCCTATCGTACATGGTATTCGCACTTTGGCATTGGAATACGCGATTGAAGAGAAGAACACCTTCGAGCGTATCGAAGCACTGAGAAACAAGCGTATCTTAGAACCAGAAACAGCCGATAACCTCAATGAGGCGCTGAAGCTGTTCTTCAAGATCCGTTTGAACCAGCAATTGAGTAAGCAAGAAGCATTGAACAATATCGACATCAAACAGTTAGACAGGACAGAACGAGATCTGCTGCGCCACAGCTTACACGTGGTGAAGAAGTTTAAGCAGTTCTTAGGCTTCCATTATCAAATCCGTGATTAGAGTCTTTTAGGCAAATAAGACGAGAGGTAACAGGGATGAATTGGCTACAAAGGAAATACTGGCATTACAAGCTGAAAGGCTCACCTTATCAGCCACTGTTTTGTTCGCCGCAAAAAGGCGAATTTGTCTCTCTCGATTGCGAAACCACCAGCTTGGACCCAAATCGAGCCGAGCTGGTCACCATCGCAGCGACCAAAATCATCGACAACCGCATCATCACCAGCAAACCGTTCGAAGTTCGACTGCGCGCTCCGCAATCACTCGATTCAGGCTCGGTAAAAATTCACCATATCCGCCATCAAGATTTGGTGGATGGCATCAGCGAAAAAGAAGCGCTCATCAAGCTACTCGACTTTATCGGCAATCGTCCTTTGGTTGGCTACCACATTCGCTATGACAAAAAGATCCTCGACCTCGCTTGTCTGAGGCACTTAGGCTTTCCACTACCTAACCCACTCATCGAAGTAAGCCAGATTTATCACGACAAGCTCGAACGTCATTTGCCTAACGCCTACTTCGACTTAAGTCTTGATGCAATTTGTAAGCACCTCGAGCTACCGATTCAAGACAAACACGACGCCCTACAAGACGCAAAATCCGCTGCTTTGGTGTATGTGCGCCTAACCAAAGGCGATTTACCAAACCTGAGCGTGCCTTATACCCAATAGGTTCAATACGCAGCTTTCGATCCACCTCCCACATTCGCTTTAAATTCAGCAATATCGCGGCGCATTCCTCACTCTCATCCTAAAGTCTAATTGTGGAAATACGCGCTGTGACTGACAGTTATATGCACAGCAACGTTCTTGATGAATCACAGACTAAAGAACGGAAACAGCCCTACAAAAGACGAAGGTCGAGAATTAAAGGCACAAGGAGAGAAGCCATGAGCGAAGCCCACGTTTATCCGGTAAAAGAAAATATTAAAAACCATACGCATGCGGATAATGACACTTACCTAGCCATGTATCAGCAGTCGGTAAGCGACCCTGAAGGCTTCTGGAGCGAACACGGTAAAGTTGTCGATTGGATTAAGCCATTCACTCAAGTTAAAAACACCTCTTTCGATACTGGTCACGTCGACATTCGCTGGTTCGAAGACGGCACGCTGAACGTATCTGCAAACTGTATTGACCGCCACCTTGCCGAGCGTGGCGATGAAGTCGCGATCATCTGGGAAGGCGATGATCCTGCTGACGACAAAACCCTCACATTCAATGAACTGCACAAAGAAGTGTGTAAGTTCTCTAACGCACTAAAAGAGCAAGGCGTGCACAAAGGCGACGTGGTTTGTCTTTACATGCCAATGGTGCCAGAAGCGGCTATCGCAATGCTGGCATGTACGCGTATTGGTGCGGTTCATACCGTGGTATTTGGTGGCTTCTCGCCAGAAGCCCTGTCCGGTCGTATCATCGACTCAGATGCGAAAATCGTTATCACCGCTGACGAAGGCGTTCGTGGTGGTCGCGCAGTACCACTGAAGAAAAACGTTGATGAAGCACTGACAAACCCAGAAGTAAAAACCATCGACAAAGTTGTCGTTCTAAAGCGTACGGGTGGCGACATTGATTGGCACGAGCACCGTGACGTTTGGTGGCACGAAGCAACGGCTGTCGTTTCTGACGTATGTCCACCAGAAGAGATGAAAGCGGAAGACCCTCTATTCATTCTTTACACTTCAGGCTCAACAGGTAAGCCAAAAGGCGTGCTGCACACCACAGGTGGTTACCTAGTGTACGCAACCATGACCTTCAAATACGTATTCGATTACCAAGAAGGTGAAACGTTCTGGTGTACAGCGGATGTGGGTTGGATTACAGGTCATACTTACTTAATTTACGGCCCACTGGCGAACGGTGCGAAAACCATTCTGTTCGAAGGTGTACCAAACTACCCAAGCACGGCTCGCATGAGTGAAGTGGTTGATAAGCATCAAGTAAACATTCTCTACACTGCACCAACAGCGATTCGAGCACTAATGGCAAAAGGTAACGAAGCGGTAGCCGGAACATCTCGTTCAAGCTTGCGTGTAATGGGCTCAGTAGGTGAACCTATCAACCCTGAAGCATGGGAGTGGTACTACAAGACTATCGGTAATGAAAACTCACCTATCGTTGATACTTGGTGGCAAACAGAGACAGGCGGTATCTTGATTGCGCCACTACCAGGTGCAACAGACCTGAAACCAGGCTCAGCAACTCGCCCATTCTTCGGCGTACAACCTGCGCTAGTGGACAACATGGGTAACATCATTGAAGAGACCGCAGCAGAAGGTAACTTAGTGATCCTTGATTCATGGCCAGGTCAGATGCGTACTGTTTACGGTGACCACGAGCGCTTTGAGCAAACCTACTTCTCTACCTTCAAAGGCATGTACTTCACCAGTGATGGTGCTCGTCGTGACGAAGACGGCTATTACTGGATTACAGGTCGTGTAGATGACGTACTGAACGTTTCAGGTCACCGTATGGGTACCGCAGAGATTGAGTCAGCACTGGTTGCACATGATAAGATTGCGGAAGCAGCGATTGTCGGTATTCCTCATGACATCAAAGGTCAGGCAATTTACGCATACGTCACGCTTAATGACGGTGAATTCCCATCAGCCGAGCTTCACAAAGAAGTGAAAGACTGGGTACGTAAAGAGATAGGTCCAATCGCGACACCAGACGTGCTGCACTGGACAGACTCTCTACCGAAAACTCGCTCTGGTAAGATCATGCGCCGCATCCTACGTAAGATTGCAACGGGTGATACCAGCAACCTAGGTGACACTTCGACACTGGCCGATCCAAGTGTTGTAGACAAGCTAATTGCAGAGAAGGCAGAACTGGCATAACACCCAGCCCCTGTTTTAAACGCTAGCCCTAAAAGCCACCATTGCATATGGTGGCTTTTTTGTGCGTGGACGCAAAATAAACCACAGAAAGCACGTGGCAATTATGTTGTTTTTGTTAACTTGGTTACAGAAACGGCGGGGGCTATTGGGAGATTAGACCAGTAAATTGCTGCTAATTGCTGTGAATTAGCTATAATCTTGGTCGATTTTTTAAAATTTGCTCGGTTTTAACAAAAAAATCGTGCTGAATTATCGTATATTTGGGAATATAAACGTTCCACTCACGATAAAGGAAGATAGCAACATAATGTCTGCAAAGTCACGGATTCTAGTTCTAAACGGACCAAATCTTAATCTATTAGGTCTGCGTGAACCGACACATTACGGTAACAACACCCTAGCACAGATTGTTGATGCATTGACTGAACAAGCTCACAACTCTGGAGTGGAACTTGAACACCTGCAATCGAATCGTGAGTACGAACTGATTGAAGCTATCCACGCTGCGTACGGCAAAGTGGACTTCATCATCATCAACCCAGCAGCTTTCACTCATACCAGTGTGGCGCTGCGTGATGCATTACTTGGCGTAGCCATCCCATTTATCGAAGTGCACCTATCGAACGTTCACGCACGTGAGCCGTTCCGTCATCACTCTTATCTGTCTGATAAAGCAGAAGGGGTGATTTGTGGCTTGGGCGCACAAGGTTATGAATTCGCTCTGTCTGCAGCAATCGCGAAATTGCAGGCAAAGTAAACCAAACACTCTGCAGCCCTTTGGGGTTGTCTTAATCACAAGATAAAAGAGAAAGAAAAGATGGATATTCGTAAAATCAAGAAGCTAATCGAGTTAGTTGAAGAATCTGGCATTGCTGAGCTAGAAATCTCTGAAGGTGAAGAGTCAGTACGCATCAGCCGTAATGGCCCTGCATCTGCTCCAGCACCAGTTCATTACGCAGCAGCTCCAGTAGCAGCACCTGCGCCAGTGGCAGCTCCAGTAGCAGACGCACCAGCAATGGCAGCAGAAGCACCAGCAGCAGTTCCTGCAGGTCACCAAGTTCTTTCTCCAATGGTTGGTACTTTCTACCGTTCTCCAAGTCCAGACGCGAAATCATTCGTTGAAGTTGGTCAGAGCGTAAACGCTGGCGACACTCTATGTATCGTTGAAGCAATGAAAATGATGAACCAAATCGAAGCGGACAAATCAGGTGTTGTAACTGCAATCCTAGTTGAAGACGGCCAGCCAGTTGAATTCGACCAACCACTAGTTGTAATCGAATAAGCGGGGCTTGCCTTATGCTAGATAAAGTAGTCATCGCGAACCGAGGTGAAATTGCACTTCGTATCCTTCGCGCTTGTAAAGAATTAGGCATTAAGACTGTGGCAGTGCACTCAACAGCTGACCGCGATCTTAAGCACGTACTGCTTGCAGACGAAACAGTATGTATCGGTCCTGCTCGTGGTATCGACAGCTACCTAAACATCCCTCGTATCATTTCTGCAGCAGAAGTGACGGGTGCAATTGCGATTCACCCGGGTTACGGCTTCCTATCTGAGAACGCAGACTTTGCTGAACAAGTAGAGCGCAGCGGTTTCATCTTCGTTGGTCCTAAAGCAGACACCATCCGCATGATGGGTGACAAAGTGTCAGCAATCAACGCAATGAAAAAAGCAGGTGTTCCTTGTGTACCAGGCTCTGACGGTCCACTAGATAACGACGAAGACAAAAACAAAGCTCACGCTAAGCGTATCGGCTACCCAGTAATCATCAAAGCCTCTGGTGGCGGCGGTGGTCGTGGTATGCGTGTTGTACGTTCTGAAGCGGAACTTGTTCAAGCTATCGCTATGACGCGTGCAGAAGCAAAAGCGGCATTCAACAACGACATGGTTTACATGGAGAAATTCCTAGAGAACCCTCGTCACGTTGAAGTTCAGGTAATTGCTGATGGCCAAGGCGGCGCTATCCACCTAGGTGAACGTGACTGTTCTATGCAGCGTCGTCACCAAAAGGTTGTTGAAGAAGCTCCAGCACCAGGTATCACTGAAGAGATGCGTAAGTACATCGGTGAACGTTGTACACGTGCATGTCTAGAAATCGGTTACCGCGGCGCAGGTACGTTCGAATTCCTATACGAGAACGGTGAGTTCTACTTCATCGAAATGAACACTCGTATTCAGGTTGAGCACCCAGTAACAGAAATGGTTACCGGTGTTGACCTAATTAAAGAACAGCTACGCGTAGCAGCAGGTCAGCCACTGTCATTCACTCAGGATGACATCAAGATCCGCGGCCATGCGATTGAGTGTCGTATCAACGCAGAAGACCCAGAGCGTTTCCTACCTTCACCAGGTAAGATTGAACGCTTCCACGCCCCAGGCGGTATGGGTGTTCGTTGGGAATCTCACATTTACACAGGCTACACAGTACCACCTCATTACGATTCAATGATTGGTAAACTGATCACTTACGGTGAGAACCGTGATGTAGCGATTGCACGTATGAAAAACGCACTAGGCGAGATGATCATTGAAGGCATCAAGACTAACGTTACTCTACAAGAGTCAATCATGAATGATGAGAACTTCCAACACGGTGGTGCGAACATTCACTACCTAGAGAAGAAGCTAGGCCTACAATAAGCCTTTGCTAACCTCATAATAAATGCCCACATCTGTGGGCATTTTTGTTTTGTATAAAGTCTATACTCAAACAAATCGTAGAGTTCTGGTAAACTCTGCGCCACTTCATTCACTTTAAGAGCAAAAACAAATGCCTTGGATTCAAATCAAACTCAACGCGACCAATGAAAACGCTGAGCAAATCGGCGACATGCTAATGGAAGAGACTGGTGCGCTGTCTGTAACATTCCTAGACGCGCAGGATACGCCCGTATTCGAACCTCTACCTGGCGAGACTCGCTTATGGGGCGATACTGACATTCTGGCACTGTACGATGCAGAAGCAGATACAAACTTCATCATCACTCAAATCAAAGCAAGCGGCATGCTAGCGGACGATTTTGCTTACAAAGTAGAACAGCTAGAAGACAAAGACTGGGAACGCGAATGGATGGAAAACTTCCACCCTATGAAGTTCGGCGAACGTCTATGGATTTGTCCAAGTTGGCGTGATGTTCCTGAACCAGACGCGGTTAACGTTATGCTTGATCCTGGTCTAGCTTTCGGTACGGGTACTCACCCGACAACAGCACTGTGTCTTGAATGGCTAGAGAGTTTAGATCTATCAGGTAAAACGGTTATCGACTTTGGTTGTGGCTCAGGCATCCTTGCGATCGCTGCGATCAAACTTGGCGCAGGCAAAGTTATCGGGATCGATATTGATCCTCAAGCTCTTCAAGCTTCTCGCGATAACGCAGAGCGCAATGGTGTTGCTGACCAATTAGAAGTGTACCTTCCTCAAAACCAACCTGAAGGCCTAATTGCTGACGTGGTTGTTGCTAACATTCTTGCTGGTCCATTACGTGAACTTGCACCTATCATTAAAGGTTTGGTTAAACCAAATGGTGACCTAGCGATGTCTGGTGTTTTAGACACTCAAGCAGAAGACGTAGCGAATTATTACCGTGATGAGCTTCACATTGATCCAATCGCAGAGCAAAGCGAATGGTGTCGTATCTCCGGTCGTAAGCAAGGCTAGACAAGGTTTTCAGGGCTAATTGTTTGAATTTCATACAAATTACAAAAACAATTTGTAAATGCTCAAATATTAGTCTTTTCACGCAGTAAAAAAATGCGTAAAATGCGCGCCCTTGCTGGTACAGAACTGTGATGACGTTTTGAAAATCGGAAACTATCAACTTAAGAACAATCTAATCGTAGCCCCTATGGCTGGTGTAACGGATAGACCGTTTCGCGAGTTGTGTCTTCGCTATGGTGCGGGAATGGCCGTCAGTGAAATGATGTCTGCTAACCCGAAACTATGGGGAACGTCAAAGTCGAAACAGCGCATGGTGCATGAAGGCGAATCGGGCATTCGCTCTGTACAGATTGCCGGTTCCGATCCACAGCTTATGGCCGATGCAGCTCAATTCAGTGTTGAAAACGGTGCGCAAATCATCGACATCAACATGGGCTGCCCAGCAAAGAAAGTGAATAAGAAGCTGGCGGGTTCTGCCCTGCTTCAGTACCCAGACATCATCAAAGAGATTTTGACTGCGGTAGTGGACGCGGTAGACGTTCCTGTAACGTTAAAAACCCGTACTGGCTGGAACACAGAAAATAAAAACTGTGTTCACATCGCTAAATTAGCCGAAGACTGCGGCATACAGGCTCTTGCACTGCATGGCAGAACAAAAGCCTGTATGTACAAAGGTGAGGCCGAATACGACAGCATTAAAGCGGTTAAACACGCTATATCCATTCCGGTTATCGCAAACGGTGATATCGATAGCCCGGAGAAAGCGAAGTTTGTACTGGAGTACACCGGTGCAGACGCTTTAATGATTGGACGCCCTGCCCAAGGTCGTCCTTGGATTTTCCAGGAAATCCATCACTATTTGGAAAACGGCACCACAATGGATGAGCTTCCAAGTGAGGAAGTGAAAACCATTATGCTTGGTCATGTTAACGCTTTGCATGATTTCTATGGAGAGTTCTTAGGTCCACGTATCGCGCGTAAGCACGTTGGTTGGTACCTAAAAGAGCATGAACAAGCGAGTGAGTTTCGCCGTACCTTCAATGCTATCGATGCAGCTGAGCTGCAGCTTGAGGCATTAGAGGGTTATTTTGATAACGTTGCATCATAATTAAGAGAAGAGCTAGACCGAATATGTTCGAACAAAATCTGACTTCAGAAGCATTAACAGTAACTACAGTAACGTCACAAGACCAGATTACTCAGAAGCCTTTACGTGACTCTGTTAAAGCGTCTCTTAAAAACTACCTAGCTCAACTAAACGGCCAGGAAGTAACTGAACTATACGAATTAGTTCTAGCTGAAGTTGAACAGCCACTATTAGATACCATCATGCAGTACACTCGCGGTAACCAAACTCGCGCAGCAACTATGATGGGCATCAACCGCGGTACTCTTCGCAAAAAACTTAAAAAGTACGGCATGAACTAATATCAGTTCATACAGTAATTTTGTAAAAAAGGCTTAGTCAGCAATGGCTAAGCCTTTTTTATTAGCTTCAAGCTACTGACACTCCAACTCTTCCAAACGCTTCTCCTTCACCTTTGTACAAACATTAGTCAAGTCTGATACTTTGAACTGTGATCAGTATTGATTGTGAACTCAATACAAACAGATATAATCAACGACTTACATTGGATAAAGGAACTAACCTCATGATTTACAAAGAAAGGGACGATTGGCTTCATGCCATTTTGAATACCCTCCCTGATCATGTCTTTATCCTCAACGAACAAGGCCGCTATATCGAAAGTTTCGGTGGCACTTACCATTCAAAACACTTCAATGCACAAAGCTATACCAACCTCACGTTAAACGATGTTTTATCACCGAGCAAAGCCGCTGAGTTGATCGGTTATATTAACGATGTGCTTCGCTCTAACGAGCCTAAGGTCGTCAAATACAGTATCGCCCTACAAGACCACCTTTTAATGCCAATAGAAGAACTAGAAGCATTAGAGAACCCAGAAGAAACGTGGTTTGAAGCGATCATTAAACCCGTAGAAAGCATTCAAGGTGATGAAAACTTGGTGATTTGGTCCGTGCGTGATGTCACCAAAACGCATCTGCTAGAAAGGCGCCTCAAAGAGCTCTCAGAGACAGATGAATTAACAGGTGTCATGAATCGCCGAGCATTCCTAACAAGCCTAGATAGGTCTCTGAGCTCGCATTCGCACCCATCTCCCCCCCTAACTTGCGTCATGATTGATATTGACCATTTCAAAGAGATCAACGATCAGGTTGGGCACTTCTCCGGCGATCAAGTGATCAATCATGTGGCCAAGATTTGCCAACGTGCAATCCGTGGAACTGACTTTATTGGTCGTTTAGGAGGGGAAGAATTTGCCGTGATCCTAGCCAACACCAGCGCAATACAAGCCTATGAGGTAGCAGAAAGGATCAGACAAGCGATCCAAACCGCACCATGCAAAGTAGATGGTATCGAAATCAGCACAACAGTTAGCATTGGTGTCGCGGAATATGACGGGCAAGTACTGAGCGCCAAAGAGTTAATGGTTAACGCAGATAAAGCCATGTATTACTCAAAACACTCCGGACGTAATCAAGTCACTCTGTATCATGGCAATATTCCTGACGTCAAACTGCAGCACTCTACCAACTTAAGAATCCAAAAGGTTTCTTAACCCCTTTGCTTTATCATCCATACTATCCACGTCCCACGTCTCCCTTAAAACGCTCACACTCAACTCTTATGCCTAAATCTAGTATGAGGCTAGGCATGCCCAATATGTTTTAACAACGAGCTTAAGGCTGTTCTAGAGGCGTGAGAGGTGGTGACATTTCGAGAAACTAGGTAGTGCGTTAGCACTATCTCATGATCAATTTAGTAAACAGGAAAGATATACAGGCTTTAGAAAATGCTTTGTCTTTATAGGAGAGTTCTTGGTAATCAAATTTACTTTACTCCAAATGCAAAAAAGCCCACTCTTTCGAGTGGGCTTCTTCAAATTTAAAGCCTGGCGATG